>NZ_JACGWF010000011.1:0-62293 GCF_014077595.1 Colwellia sp. 6M3
GGGTTATTATTTTAACCTAGCGTTTGAATTATAGGGTAAATCCCCTTTAAATATTCCCCAAAACAAAACTACAAGTTGTTGATTTGACTAGGGCGTAAACACTCAAAAAGCAACAGGTAATACAAGCCAAAATGACAAGTAACCAATTGAATTTTAAAGAAATTAAAAGCATCCTTTTTGTCTGCATGGGCAATATATGTAGATCACCGAGTGCAGAAGCGGTATTTCGTCACAAGGCTAAAGCATTTTCGCTGACAATAGACTCTGCCGGTACTGTTGGCTCACATGCGCGTGAGAAACCTGATCATCGTGCGCAAAAAGCTGGTATTGCCCGTGGATATTCTTTTGATAAAATTAAAGCGCGTAAAGTTACAGAAGATGACTTTGAAAAATTTGATATTATTTTAGCCATGGATGACAAAAATGTGCAGGATTTATTGAAAATTGCTCCTTCACATTTGCAATATAAAGTGCAGTTATTTTTAGATTACGCAGAAAATTTTGAGGATACAGAAGTACCTGATCCATATTATGGTGGTGCTAAAGGATTTCAATTTGTATTAGATTTAGTCGAAGATGCTAGTGATGGCCTTATTAAACGGCTTGAAAGCGCATAAGAGTTGCCTCTGTCGAATCTTAAGTTGAAAGGTAAAAGTATAAAAGCGCGTTCAGGGCCAGACAGTATTTAATGCTTTTATAGTAAAGTCCTATATGTATATAAAAAATTTCAGCACTGTACATAACAAATAAAAAAGCCAATTGCGTAATGCAATTGGCTTATTTTTTTTACCTGTCCCGTCCTGAAATGTGTTTACATATTTAGGACTTTAAAATGAAAAATTCAATTACTACAGGCACCAAACGTTCACAACGTGATTATACGTTAGGCTTTAAATTAGCAGTCATAGAGCAAGTTGAAAAAGGCGACTTAACTTATAAACAAGCTCAAAAACATTACGGGATCCAAGGACGAAGTACTGTACTCGTCTGGCTCCGAAAGCATGGTAAACTTGATTGGTCGCAACCCATATGTATGCCAAACATGCCTAAATCAAAAGAAACTCCAGCCCAACAAATCAAACGGCTTGAACGTCAACTTGAAACAGAGCAAATGAAGAATGTTGTGCTCAATAAAATGGTTGATGTGATGGATAAGGAATATGGTGCTGGCCTAAGAAAAAAGTACTTATCCGATGCCTCTGGCAAACCAAAGAAGCAGGCCAGATAAAACTTGCTCCGGTATGCAGAGCATTAAATATGTCAACGCAATCTGTTTATCAATCGATTAAGCGAATAAAGGCGAGATCAAACGAACTCGAGCCAGTGGTGAAGCTCGTGATGTATTGGCGTAATTTTATGCCTCGACTTGGCACACGGAAGCTTTATCAACTCATTCAGCCTGAGCTTTTAAAGCTAGACATCAAACTTGGCCGGGATGCTTTATTCAGCTACCTTCGTGAGCAAGGCCTGTTAGTTAAACCCAAAAAGAGTTATATCAAAACAACAAACAGTAAGCATTGGATGAGAAAGCATCCCAATCTATTAAAAGAAGTAAAGACATCAGCGCCTGAAGAAGTGTTTGTAAGCGATATAACCTATGTTGAAACAGAGCAAGGTGTACATTACCTCTCATTAGTCACCGATGCTTATAGCCGCAAGATAATGGGATATGAGCTTAGTAATGAAATGAAAGCAACGGATGTAGTAAAAGCATTAGATATGGCACTGATGAATAGATGTTATCAGCATGAAGCGATCCATCACTCAGACAGAGGTTTACAATATTGCTCTCAAGTCTATCAAGAAAAATTGCATGAAAACAATATCATTCCCTCGATGACCGATGGATATGACTGTTACCAAAACGCACTTGCTGAGCGTATCAATGGGATATTAAAACAAGAATTTATTTTATATAAATGTCGTAATATTGAAGAGCTAAGACAGCTAGTTAAAGAATCAATATTTATCTATAATGAAATGAGGCCACACTTAAGTTTGGCAATGAAAACACCAAACCAAGTGCACAAAAAAGACCAGGAGCTTAAGCCACTGGCCTTTCATTAAAACCGTCAACATATTCTAGGACGGGACAAACTATTACGTTGATAGTGAGAGTTACAGGATAACTTAACTCAATGTCGGTTTAGTTGGTCCTGCTGATGTTCGGCTAGTAACATTAGCAACAAGTGCAGTTTTACCTGAGGTTGCATGTACTGCTCTATTCTCAGCGGTTACAAAGTCGCGTGGGATAGTGCCACTAGTTTCAACAGTTTCTGGCTTAGTCATTGGTGCTGATGCTTTACCTGCTGCTTTTTTTGATGAAGCTTTAACTTGACGCTTAATGTTTTTAACTTTAGCGCGCACTTTTACAGGTTTTTCATCAACTGCTGGAGTTTTCTCTGCAGTTACCTCTGAACTTGCTTCAACTACTACATCTGTTGAAGCTTCAGTTTTTACTTCATCTGAAATTTCTTTTACAGGTGTCGTTTGCTCAACTGTAGCTGCAACAGGCGTTTCTGCAACAGTTTCTGCGACAGGTTCTACAACTGCTTCACTGATAACCACTTCTGTTTTTTCTTCAGCAACTACTACTGTAGGTGTTACATCTTCTACAGGAGTAATAACTGATTCAACAGGTGTTACTGTTTCTTTTACTGGAGCACTAACTTCTTCAGTAGCTTCAGCCTGAGGTTCATCAAAAGGTAAGTTTTGTTGAACTTCATTTTCAGGGTCATTAATAACTTCGCTTAACGCATCTGCTTGAACTTTTTGAACTTGTTCGACAGTTGGGGCAGACTCAGTTACTTCATTCGCTTCGCTAACTTCGTTTACGTTAGTATCAGCTGAAACTGTTTCTTGCTCAGGGTAGCGAGCAGTAACAGGATCTTCAGTAATTTCACTTACATCGTTAGTTTCTGTATTTTGTCTACGACGTTGACCGTGAGCACGCATGTGGCGAGGTGAACGTCTACTTCTAGGACGTTGCTCATCTTTTGTCGCGTTAGTTGTTTGCTCAGCAGATGTTGTATCAACATTAATAGTCGCTTCAGTTGCTGCGGTATTAACAATCTTTGCTTCAACATTATTACTTTCAACCACATTAGTGTCTGCTGGAGTGGTGTTAACCACTTTAGCTTCAACTTTAGTTGTTTCAGTCGTCGTAGTGTTTTTATCACTGGTATCTACACGAACTTTTTTACGATTGTTGCGACGTTGACGACGTTCAGCAACTTTTTCTTCTTTAGGTTTTTGAACTCGTTCTTTTTGAGGCTTAGCCGGTGCAGCGCTTTCAGTACTACTTTGCTTTTGAGCATTGTCAGTATTTGCTACAGGTGCTTGGCTTTTACGCTTGTCGTTGCGATTATCATTACGGCTTTCGTTACGAGTGTCATTACGATTTTCGCTACGAGAGTCATTACGGTTATTGCGACGCTGTCCTTGACGACCACGTTGTGGGCGACGTTCATTATTTCTATTGTTAGTTTTTTCTGGTTGTTTGACTGCTGGTTTTACTTCTTCTTCCGTAGCAAAAAGTGATTTAACCCAGTCAATAGCAACTGTGATTAAGTTTTTCTCTGGAGCTTTTTGCTCAACAACAGCTACAGGCTCTGCCATTTTAGGCGCTTGTTTAGGTGAAGACATACCTTGAAGTAAAGGCTCATCACGCTTATTAACTTCTTTATCGAATTTAGGCATTACAGCTTCTTCTGGCACTGCTTGTTTAATCGCCATGTCGTAGCTTGCTTCTTCGATACCTTCGTCTTTTCTTACTCGGATAACTTCATATTGTGGTGTAACCATATTCGGATTAGGGATAATCAAAATATTAACATTGTGATGTTTTTCAATATGAAATACTGAGCGACGCTTTTCGTTTAATAAATACGTAGCAACAGGTACTGGCACTTGCGCCTGAACTTGCTGTGTATTGTCTTTAATGGCTTCTTCTTCCATTAAACGTAAAACAGATAATGCTAATGACTCTACACCACGAACATGACCTGTACCGCTACATCGAGGACAAACACCTTGGCTAGTTTCACCAATAGAAGGGCGTAAGCGCTGACGTGACATTTCAAGTAAACCAAAACGAGAAATACGACCAAGTTGAATACGCGCTCTGTCTTGTTTGACTGCATCGCGCATTCTATTTTCAACTTCACGTTGATGACGAACAGGGGTCATGTCGATGAAATCGATAACCACTAAACCACCTAAATCACGCAAGCGTAATTGACGAGCAATTTCTTCTGCGGCTTCTAAGTTGGTGTTGAATGCTGTTTCTTCAATATCTCCGCCTTTTGTTGCACGGGCAGAGTTAATATCGATAGATGTTAGTGCTTCAGTTGGATCAATAACAATTGAACCACCAGAAGGTAAGCGAACTTCACGTTGAAAGGCTGTTTCTATCTGTGTTTCTATTTGATAATGGGTAAATAGAGGAACGTCGTTGCTATATAGCTTAACTTTGCTTAAAAAGTCTGGACGAACAATCTCGATATGTTTTTTAACACTTTCAAATATTTTTGGACGATCAATTAACACTTCGCCAATATCACGACGTAAATAGTCACGAATTGCGCGTAAAATAACGTTGGTTTCTTGATGGATTAAAAATGGAGCAGAACGGCTAGCAGCAGCTTCTGAAATAGCGTTCCAATGGTGTGTTAAAACATTTAAATCCCATTCAAGCTCTTCATATTCTTTGCCAACACCAGCGGTGCGAACAATTAAACCCATGCCTTTAGGTAGGGTAAGTTTGCTTAATGAAGCTTTAAGGTCGGTACGCTCATCACCTTCGATACGACGTGAAATACCGCCTGCACGAGGATTGTTTGGCATTAATACTAAATAGCTACCCGCAAGACTGATAAAAGTAGTTAACGCTGCGCCTTTTTGGCCACGCTCTTCTTTATCAATTTGTACAATAACTTCTTGGCCTTCGCGAAGCACTTCTTTGATATTAGGACGGCCTTGGAAGCTGTAACCTTTAGGGAAGTATTCACGAGCGATTTCTTTCATTGGTAAGAAACCGTGACGGTCAGCACCGTAGTCAACGAACGCCGCTTCTAACGACGGTTCAATACGGGTGATTTTAGCTTTATAAATATTTGATTTTTTTTGTTCGTGACCAGGGCTTTCGATATCTAAATCGTAAAGTTGTTGACCATCGACAAGTGCTACACGTAATTCTTCAGATTGTGTAGCATTAATTAACATACGTTTCATAGTTTGTGTGACTCATTTTAGTCACAACACACCATTGCTTAGAACACAAAGTAATCTATCGCTATGGTAACAGCAACTTGTCAGCCTCACGGGTGTCAATCTTACTACGCCATATTACGCAGCAAGCTGTTAAAAATTCTGATTGTCTTTATAACTGAGATGTAAAACACCACAGTAAAATTGATTCTTTATGTGCCCAGCATGTGTGCTGTGCGCAACAGAAAAAAAGTGCCTCGTTAATGTTAGTTCGATAATTTTATCGTGTTTTTCTAATATTTTAACGATTGGAAATGTGACTTATTTCTTCTGTTTAATTACATAATTGCTTTATTGCGCGGGACAATATGTTTATGTGTTGTTTTTGACAAGTTACACGCGTCAAATTCACAATAGGCCTTACTTTTAGTATCTGGATAATGATGATTAATAAAATTATCTAACACTAACGTGGCCGCATATTTGCCTCTTACGTCTCGCTTAAAGCATCCTTTTTACTTGTTACGGCTTAAATATAGCGGTAACCATCCTATTATCACACTTTATTTATAGATAAGGCAATAAAATCCTCGTTTAAATTGCCTGTATTTAGAAAAAAACATGTTAAACTGCGCAGCATTATGGTTCTTAGTAAAACAGATATGACAGATAGCCCAAAACCTCAAGTTAGATTTATTACCGTAGACAGTGAAGATGCGGGTCAACGCATTGATAACTTTTTAGTGAAAACCCTCAAGGGTGTGCCAAAGAGCATGTTGTATCGCCTGTTACGTAAAGGTGAAATACGGGTTAATAAAAAACGTACAAAACCAGAATATAAACTTGTTGATGAAGATATTATTCGTGTTGCGCCAATTCGTGTTTCTGAAAATACGAATACGGTGTCGACACAATTAAATGTTGTTGCCAACTTAGAAAAACAAATATTGTTTGAAGACGAACGTTTAATTGTTATTAATAAACCTTCAGGTATGGCAGTTCATGGCGGTAGTGGCTTGAGTTTTGGTTTAATTGAAGCCTTAAGAGCTTTAAGACCTGATGCCCGGATGCTTGAATTGGTTCATCGCCTTGACCGTGATACTTCTGGTTGTTTAGTTGTAGCAAAAAAACGCTCTGCATTACGACACTTGCATGAGCAACTGAGAAATAAAACCGTACAAAAGTTTTATCACGCCTTAGTAAAGGGGCGTTGGTCAACTAAGTTAACGCGTGTTTCTGAAGGTTTGAAGAAGAATGACTTAAAGTCAGGTGAGCGGGTTGTGGTCGTTGATAATATTAACGGTAAAGAATCTGAAACACGCTTCAAAGTATTGCAACATTATAAAAATGCAACGCTTGTGAGAGCCTTTCCTGTGACCGGACGTACTCATCAAATTCGTGTTCATTGTCAAACCAAAGGGCATTCAATTGCCTGTGATGCTAAATATGGCCATGAAGACTTTGATCTGGAAATGAAAAAACTAGGTTTAAAACGCTTATTTTTACATGCGGCTAGTATTGAGTTTATTCATCCATTAAGTAATGAACGGATTAAAATTGAAGCACCTTTAGAACCCTCGTTGGAAAAATTGTTAAATAAATTAACCAAAGCGGATGTTCACTCAACGTAAACTTGTTTAGTTTTGTTATATAACCTGAACATGTAATGTAAAACCAAAAGGCTCAATCACCGGATAAAGATATTATCCCGTGACTGAGCCTTTTTCTATTATCCCACCTAATGTTGAGATAGCTGTGTACTAATTTGATTAATTAAGTGTTCTACTTTTATACGAAGAAAAATGAGCCGCTAATTAATTAACTTAGTATTACATTGAGCTGGCTTTTTGATGGACTACATCATAGACAGAGCCAAATGATTGTTGAACATTAAGATCCATGTTCATATGAAGTTTTCTTGCTATATCACTAGTCGATATTACACCACGTATATGATGACTCTCTCTATCTAGTACTAAGCAGTGACGAAGCTGATAATTCTCTAAAGTTGATACCACATCACCAACGGACGCACGCAATAATTCACTATAATCAAAAGCATGAAAATCTGATTTTGGGATCATTAAATCTTTGACTAATATGTCTTCGCGAGCAATACCTTTAGCGAGTTTTGCAACAATGTGCTGTTCTGATAATTCATTTGTACTAATAATACCAATAAAATTATCGTTTTCAGCAACGACTATATTCATTCTAACGTGTGTTTTTAGCATTAATTGTAAGGCGGTTACAGCCATAGTGTCGCCATCAATCATCAGCGCTTTATGGACCTTAAAATCAGTAAATATTTCAACTGCTGGAGAGGCTAAGTTAATCTCTTCAAACTGCTCAGGTGTTATAATGTTGTCTGTTGCTTCTAAGTTAACTAAATGTAATTTTTTCATATGTACCTCAAAATTTATTTCAGCATGGTCGTTCAAGTTTTTAACGACTGATATATGCTTAGGTCAAATTCAGCTGCTTTTTATCAAATGATAATTTGGTTTTTATCATTTTAAATCGATATTTTTCAATTTTGTCATTATTGACCATTCTTAACGCTATGACTCCCGGCGTTGAAAATTTAATTGAGCTGCATTACTGAACTAAAATTTAGGTTATTTGTACTTTTTATTTAAATGGCTTAGCGATAAACGAATACACTTGGTATTTATTAATATCCTGATACTTAATTTAAAAAAAGTTTGAAATGTACAAAAACCTTATTTCATGTGCTGTGGTTTATTAAGAAATAAATGGTGGGGCTCTGGAATGAAAATTTTGGAAGTATGGTTCTATAATGTCAGGATTGTGATAACGAACATTAATGTAGGTATAAGAGCGAAGATAATTGGCTGTGTGGGTTAATAGTGCAAGGTTATCAGAATCTAAATCTTCTGTGGTATCAAGTTCAACAGAGTTTGCTTGATTAAAACTTAAATCACTTAACGTAACACTCTCTATTTCATTGACTGAAACAGTAGTAAGTAAAACCGTTAATATGAAAAAGAGTTTAAACATTAATTGATACTTTTAAAATGTATGTTATTTGTCATCATACTTAATGTTATGGAGCTTGATAATGTAAATTCAAGTTAAAAGTAATAAATATAAAGGGCGAGTTTATATTTATTACTTTAGTCAGTATATTTACATCGTTCGACAAAATATTATTTATATCTTATATAGCAGATAAAATTAATATTTAAAATCATTTATAGCGACTTAGCCTGCTCGGCTAAAACGTCAACGCCATGTTGTTTCAATAACTCAACAAGTTTGATTAGCGGTAATCCTATTAAGCTATTGGGGTCATCGCCTTCGAGTCTTTTAAATAAACAAATACCTAACCCTTCACTTTTGAAACTACCAGCACAATTATAAGGTTGTTCTGCATGAAGATAGTTTTCAATGTCGCTGAGCGAAAGTTCATTAAAATGCACTAAAAATGGTTCTATTAACGTTGTGGTGTAATCTAAACCACTATCATATACACAGAGCCCAGTATAAAAGGCCACAGTTTTGTTACTAAACTTTTGTAATTGCTTAACTCCATTTTCAAAGTTGTGTGGTTTCCCTAAAATTTCACCGTCGCACATAGCGACTTGATCTGAGCCTATGATCAGCGCGTCAGGAAACTCTCTAGCCACAGCTTTAGCTTTTTCAATTGCTAAACGTTGAACTAAATCAATTGGAGATTCGTTTTCATACGCGGTTTCATCTACATTTGGTTTAGCGCAAGTAAAAGGAATGTTGAGTTTATTTAAAATTTCTTTACGAAAAGGGGATGTGGAGCCTAAAACAAGTTCTTTCATTAATATCACTCAAAATATAATCAGATTATTGTTAATATATGGACTATCTTGAGTTTTTAAACAAATTTAGCTATTTTTCTTTTGACACAGGCGGGTAGGCACTTTATTATGCGCGCCTTATGAAGAATCTTAAACTCCCGATAACGATAGACCCATCTAGAAGCGCACAGCGAAAGTTAGTGTGTGAAGGATACTTTGAAGTATCTGGGATGAATAGATTGCTTGCTGTGTGTGATGCACAAAGTGAGCAAGTACAAGTAAGTGCTAATTTTAGTGTGGATGAAGTGGGTTTGGTAGTAATATCAGGCAGCTCATCGGCAACGGTTGCATTAACTTGTCAGCGATGTACTGAAGAGTTTGAATTGGAATTAAAAGTAGATTTTACTTTTAGTCCAGTGAAAGACGCTGAAGCCGCAGCGGAGTTGCCGTCATATTATGACGCAATTGAATTAGATGAGAATGGTGAAGTTAACTTGCGAGAGTTAGTGGAAGATGAGTTTTTACTCGAGATTCCATTAATTCCAAGGCATCCAATCAAAGATTGTCAGGCTCCATCTGATAGTGTTTGGGGGGAATTGCCTGAAGAGCTTGAGAAACCGAATCCATTTGATATATTAAAGAAAATTAAATAGTTAAATTTAGCTAATAACCGATTTTAGGAGTAGGCAATGGCAGTTCAAAAGAGCAAAAAGTCTCGTTCAAGACGTGGCATGCGCCGTTCACATGACGCAGTAACGGCAACGCATTTATCAACAGATCCAGTATCTGGTGAAACTCACCGTCGTCACCATGTAACAGCTGATGGCTTTTACAAAGGTGTTAAAGTAATCAATAAGTAATCTGTAACGATTACCTTGATTAATCTAACCATAGCGTTAGATGTTATGGGGGGCGACCAAGGCCCCCACGTAACACTTCCTGCGGCAATGCTCGCACTAGAAAACTTCCCTAATCTTCACTTATTATTGTGCGGTGACGAAACTGTCATTGTTGAAACACTTTCAAAAAAAAATCTTTACCCTCACCCTAGAATAACTATTTTTCCAACAACCCAAGTGGTTGAAATGGACGATAAACCTATATTTGCTCTACGTCATAAAAAACAATCTTCAATGCGTAAAGCGTTAGATCTTGTTAATGATGAACAAGCACAAGCTTGTGTCAGTGCCGGCAATACAGGGGCACTATTTTCTATGGCGCACTTTGTTTTAAAAACCTTACCTGGTGTAGAACGCCCAGCATTAATTTCGGCATTACCGAGTAATAAACCTGATCAACATGTATTTATGTTGGATTTAGGTGCTAATGTTTTCTGTGATTCAAGTGTATTGTATCAATTTGCGATTATGGGTTCTGTAATGGCAAAAGAAGTCGACGGAATTGAAAACCCGAAAGTTGCGTTATTGAATATGGGTGAAGAAGACAATAAAGGTAGCGATCATATTAAACAAACCGCCAGCTATTTAATGGCGAATGATGATATTAATTATATTGGTTTTATTGAAGGTAATGATATTTTTACTAATAAAGCTGATGTTATTGTTTGTGATGGCTTTGTAGGTAATGTTGCTTTGAAAACATGTGAAGGTGTAGCAAGAATGGTCTACACACAACTACAAGAAATCATCAAAAAACACTTTTTAGCTCAAATTATGGGCAAATTACTGTCTCGACCATTAAAAAGACTCTTTAAACCCATGAACCCCGACCAGTATAACGGCGCAAGTTTGATAGGATTGCGCGGTATTGTGGTGAAAAGTCACGGTAATGCGAATATAACGGCTTTTTATACCGCTATTATTGAAGCGATTACTGAGGTTGAACGACAAGTGCCAACAAAAATTAAAGATAAGCTTGAACAGAGCTTATGCCATAAATAATGTTGGTGGCTCAGCTTTAAGTACCTGAACAAAAGGTAAATAAAAGCTTAACAAATTACATCGGCGTAGATCGGGTCATGATTTGCGTGGTTATAGTGGTAAATCAAATTAATATTAGGTCAAATAATGCAAAATAATTTAGCGTTTGTCTTCCCAGGTCAAGGTTCACAATCTCTAGCAATGTTAGCTGACTTTGCTGAGCATGAAGTAGTGCAGAGTACTTTCTCTGAAGCATCTGAAGCTCTAGGTTACGACTTATGGCAATTGGTTCAAGATGGACCGGTTGAAAAACTAAATCAAACTAACTTCACTCAACCAGCCTTATTAACAACCAGTGTTGCTATTTGGCGTTTATGGCATGCTTCTTCTTCAGCAACACCTAAACTTTTAGCGGGTCATAGCTTGGGTGAATATTCAGCCCTAGTATGTGCAGGCGTATTATCGTTAACTGATGCTGTAAAGCTTGTTGAAAAACGTGGCGAATTTATGCAAGCTTCAGTACCTGAAGGCGTTGGTGCTATGGCTGCGATCATTGGTTTAGATGATAAAATGATTATTGAAGCGTGTGCAAAAGCGGCTAATAATGAAGTGGTTTCAGCGGTAAACTTTAACTCACCAGGGCAAGTCGTTATAGCAGGGCATAAAGCCGCTGTTGAACGTGCTGGTATTTTATGTAAAGAAGCGGGTGCAAAACGTGTTTTGCCTTTACCTGTTAGCGTACCATCACATTGTGCATTAATGAAAGATGCAGCTGAAAAATTAGCTGAAGAATTTAACAATGTTACGTTTAACGTACCTACTATCCCGGTAGTGAATAATGTTGACGTTGCCGCTGAGTCTTCGGTTGAAGCGATAAAAGAAGCACTTATTAAACAATTGTATAGTCCCGTTCGCTGGACAGAAACTATTCAGTATTTAGCGCAGCAGGGTATTGATACAGCGATTGAAGCAGGTCCAGGTAAAGTATTACAGGGGTTGTTAAAACGCATTGATAAAACTATTAGTTGTCAATCAGTTAATGACAACACATCGTTAACCAAAGCATTAGAATCAGTAGAGTAAATTATATGTTTTCATTAGAAGGTAAAGTCATTTTAGTGACAGGCGCAAGTCGTGGTATTGGTAAAGCAATTGCATCACAACTTAAAGCACTAGGTGGTAATGTTATTGGTACAGCAACATCAGAGCACGGTGCAGCCAATATCAGCGAGTATTTAGGTGAAGGGCAAGGCTTAGTATTAAATGTTACTGACGATGCCTCAATCAGTGCTATGTTTGATTTAATTAAAGAAAAGCATGGTTCGGTTGATATATTAGTTAACAATGCTGGTATTACGCGTGATAACTTAATGATGCGCATGAAAGACGATGAATGGAATGATATTATTAATACTAACCTAACGTCAGTCTTTAAAATCAGTAAAGCGGTATTACGTGCGATGATGAAAAAACGTAATGGTCGTATTATCAATATTGGTTCAGTTGTTGGTACAATGGGTAATGCGGGTCAGGTAAATTATGCTACAGCTAAAGCAGGGTTGATTGGCTTTACTAAATCATTAGCCCGTGAAGTAGCTTCTCGTGGTATAACGGTTAACACAGTTTCACCTGGTTTTATTGATACCGATATGACTCAAACATTGACTGATGAGCAAAAAGAAGGCATTTTTGCACAAGTTCCGGCAAACCGTTTAGGTAAACCTGAAGAAATTGCTAACGCTGTTGCTTTCTTAGCATCTGATTCTGCAGCGTATATTACGGGTGAGACATTGCACGTAAATGGTGGCATGTACATGGTTTAACATAAGCTAGCTTAACGGCTATTTTATGTTGAATTTGAATAAATTATATACAGTCAACAGGTTAGACCAGCAAAAAAGTAAAATTAGAAGCTTGCAAGGTTGGCTTTTGACGAATAAACTACACACAATTTTGAAAAATTGTATTTTCTAGTAAAGGAAGAAATATGAGTACTATTGAAGAACGCGTTAAAAAAATTACTATTGAGCAACTTGGTGTAAGCGAAGACGAAGTAAAAGTTGAAGCTTCATTTGTTGATGACTTAGGTGCAGATTCTTTAGACACTGTTGAATTAGTAATGGCGTTAGAAGAAGAATTTGATACTGAAATTCCAGATGAAGAAGCTGAGAAAATTACAACAGTTCAAGCTGCAATCGATTACGTTACTGCAAACCAGTAATAATAAACGAATGTAATGATTTCAGGCGGTTTAATTACCGCCTGAATTGTTTTTATCGTTTGAAAATATTAATACCCATTTCAAAATCATATACTTTGGTTTTGATCAATTAGATTTACAACTCACAAATATTCAACTCTTTCGGAGGCAGCACATCTCATGAGACGCGTTGTAGTTACCGGTCTTGGCATGCTTAGCCCTTTAGGCAATAGCCCTGAATCAACTTGGCAAAACTTACTACTTGGTAAAAGTGGTATTTCTGACATTACGCATTTTGATACTTCTGAGTATCCAACGCGTTTTGCTGGCTTAGTTAAAGATTTTGATGCACAAGACTACATGGCTCGTAAAGAAGCCAAAAAAATGGATTTATTTATTCAATATGGCGTTGCAGCAGGTGTGCAAGCTATCAAGGACTCTGGCTTAGAAGTTAATGAAGCAAATGCTCAGCGAATTGGTGTTGCGATAGGCTCTGGCATAGGTGGTTTAGGTCTTATTGAAGAAAATCATACAAAATTGTTAAAAAATGGCCCTCGTAAGTTATCGCCATTTTTTGTTCCTTCTACCATCATTAATATGATCTCTGGTCATTTATCTATAATGTTCGGTATGAAAGGCCCAAACATCTCTATAGTTACTGCCTGTACTAGTGGTGTACACAATATCGGTCATGCTGCGCGTATGATTGCTTATGGTGATGCTGACGCTATGGTTGCTGGTGGAGCAGAAAAAGCTTCAACTACGATGGGAATGGGGGGCTTTGGTGCAGCACGTGCCATGTCAACGCGTAATGATGCTCCTCAACAAGCTTCACGCCCATGGGATAAAGACCGAGATGGCTTTGTGCTTGGTGATGGCGCAGGTGTACTTGTACTTGAAGAGTACGAGCATGCAAAAGCCCGTGGCGCTAAAATTTATGCAGAGCTAGCAGGTTTTGGCATGAGTGGTGATGCTTATCATATGACTTCACCGCCTGCTGATGGTGCTGGTGCTGCATTAGCAATGAAGAATGCGATCAACGATGCCAAAGTTGATATTGCTAAAATTGGTTATATTAATGCCCATGGTACGTCGACACCTGCAGGTGATATTGCTGAAACTAATGCGGTTAAGTCGGTATTTGGTGATTTAGCTTACGATGTCATGGTAGGTTCTACTAAATCTATGACAGGTCACTTATTAGGTGCTGCAGGTGCTGTTGAAGCTATTTTTAGCATACAAGCATTAGTCAATAATGCTGTGCCGCCAACCATTAACCTAGATAACCCTGATGAAGGCTGTGATCTAGATTATATTGCTCACACCGCACGCGATGTGAATTTAGATTATGTTTTATGTAACTCGTTCGGATTTGGTGGCACTAACGGGTCATTAATATTTAAAAAAGTTTAATTGATTTATCGTCCACAGACGATTTGTTCAACTAAATTTTATCTAAGCGTTAAAACAACTTGAATTCAATTGCTTAAGCCTGAATACTTAGTATTCAGGCTTTTTTATGGCAATTTGTAAGGTAACTATGACAAGCGTCGCGTTAAGTTTTGTAGATGGACAGCTCGCTGACTCGATCCCGATTAATGATCGCGGGTTAGCCTATGGAGATGGTTGCTTTACCACCGCTTTAATTATTGATGGTGAAGTTGCTATGTTGCCACAACACCTTAACCGGTTAGTTGTACAAAGCCAAAAACTTGGCTTACCAGACGTTGATTTAACGACATTGAAAGTCACGATAAATGACATAAGTGCAGATATTCACATTGGTGTTCTAAAAGTTATTATTACGTGTGGAAGTGGTGGACGAGGCTATTCACGCTTGGGTGTTGAAAGCGCAAAAGTGATTGTATCTGTGCACGACTATCCAACAAACTATCCTCAATGGCAAAAAGTCGGAATATCTGTTGGCATTAGTGAACAAAAACTGGGTATTAACCCGATGCTTGCAGGCTTAAAACATTTAAATCGTTTAGAGCAGGTAATGTTAAGAGTAGAGCTTGATAAACGCTCAGAAGATGATTTACTTGCCTGTGATGTAAATGGCAATGTAATTGAATGTTGCAGCGCTAATGTATTTTGGTTAAAAGCAGGGAAATGGCATACACCCATGTTATCAACCGCAGGTGTTGCAGGCTTAATGCGTGAAAAAGTATTATTAAATAATGTCGATATTACGCCTGCTAATTACGCTTTAACTGATTTGAATAATATTGATGCCATGTTTATAACCAACGCTATATTAGGTATAGTGCCCGTTAAGATTTTTAATGATCATAAATTAGATATTTCATTGGTTTCAGCCCTACAAAGCCAATGCATGAATACTGAAGTTAACAAAAATGAATAAAAAAATTATTAATTTACCTGTTATAGCCAAAAGGGCACTTTATACTCTAGCCGCATCGGTGTTGTTTAGCATTTTGGCTGTCATTGTTGTCATGTTAATGTCAGAAGAAAAAGCACAACAGCCTTTAGCCATTGAGCAAAATGAGTTTATAACCATTAAGCCAGGTGCTTCTTTTAATGCCTTCTCAACCCTGTTGGTTAATAAAGGGTGGTTAGAAAATAATTTTTGGTTACGTGTCTATGCAAAGTTTAACCCGCAGCAAAGTAAAATTAAGTCAGGTACCTATCAAGTAGCTGCGAAAACAACAGTATCTGAGTTATTGAGTTTAATTGTTTCGGGTAAAGAACATCAATTTTCGATTACTTTTATTGAAGGCAGTACATTCAAACAGGTATTAGCCCAGCTTGCACAGCACCCCAATGTATCGCATGAACTCACCGACTTATCTCCTGCTGTTGTCGCTAAAAAACTGGCTATTGAGCAGGATAATCCTGAAGGTTGGCTATTTCCTGAAACTTATGCTTTTACTCAAAATGCCACTGATATCAGTATTATTAAAAGAGCCTATGTCAAAATGCAAAGTGCGCTGGCTGAACTGTGGCTCAATAGAGCAGAGAATTTACCCTATAAGTCACCATATCAAGCGCTGATTATGGCGTCTATTATAGAAAAAGAAAGTGGTAAACACGCTGAGCATCCCCGTATTTCATCTGTGTTTGTTAATCGACTAAATAAACGTATGCGCCTTCAAACCGATCCCACCGTTATTTATGGCTTGGGTGATAGATATCAAGGTGATATAACTTACGCTCATTTGCGTGAAAAAACCGCTTATAATACATATAAAATTAAAGGCTTGCCGCCAACGCCAATCGCCTTGCCTGGTGCTCAAGCTTTGCAAGCTGCTTTAAACCCTGAATTGAGTGATTACTTATATTTCGTTAGTAATGGGAACGGAGATCATATATTTTCCACAAACCTTGCCGATCATAATCGTGCAGTGAATAAATATCAGCGAAAATAACCAGTAACTTACAATAAAGTGTTACTTTTGCATGCGCCAGTAACAAAGTTGATGGAAAATATTTATTATTGAGTTTGTTTGATGATAAATGTTAGGTCCATTTTAATACATTTGTGTTTACGGCTGGCTTTACAGTAGCAATGAGAAATAGAGAATTATATGAATAAAGGTTTTATGGTTGTTTTTGATGGTAGCAATGGTGCTGGTAAAACAACCGTTATAAATGAAGTAGAAAAATATATCTCATCAAAAGGTTTAGATATTGTTTTAACTAGAGAGCCAGGTGGCACAAACATTGGAGAAAAAATCAGGCATATTATTCTTGATCCTACGACTCCAGAAATGTGTGACATGACAGAGCTTATGTTATTTGGTGCAGGACGTGCTCAACATATTCAAGAAAAAATAAAACCAGCATTACAAGCCGGTAAAATTGTGATTTCAGATCGGTTCGATGCAGCGACATTTAGTTTTCAGCATTATGCGCGTGGTATTGATCTTTCGAGTATCAAAAAAATTAATAACCTAGCACTCAATGGTTTTAAACCTGACATGAATATTATTTTAGATTTAGACCCGGTTGAAGGTTTAAACAGAGTAATGAGTCGTGGCGAAGGATTGGACCGTTTAGAAGATGAAAAGTTGGACTTTCTTATTAAAGCGAGAAATGGTTATCTAAAACAAGCAGAAGAACAGCCAGAACGCTTCGTCATTATTGATGCATCACAATCTAAATCTGCTGTATTAAATGATGTCATTAACGTCATAGATACGTTAATTTTAAAACAGAGTTAACAGTTAGGTGTTGTGCAGAAAAGAGCTTGTATCTAATAAGCTTAAAAAGTTAGTAATTAAATTCACAATAGATAAAAATATACATTCGTGTTAAATAACCATTTATAAGTTTTTTGATGCGATATTAGTGACACTTAAAGGTAATAAATGAAAACTTGGTTACTTGCTATGCAACAACAATTATCGCGACAAGTACGCGATAACAAATTGCCCCATGCCTTATTGTTTTCGGGTGTAGACGGTGCTGGGCAAGAAGAAATAGCACAATGGCTTATTAATGTATTGTTATGCCAACGCTTAAAAGAGCATGTCGACAAAACGCTTAACAAAGCTAGTGTGCTTGAAGAGATAAATGCCGATAGTGCTCAACTAGTCGATGCTGTTCTACAGCCTTGTGGTATTTGTAAAACCTGTAAGTTGTTCGCAAATAATAGTTATCCTGATCACCTTACTATAGTTTCTGACAAGAAAAATATTGGTGTAGAGTTAATTCGTGATCTTAGTCACTTTTTTGAAAAAACTGCTCACATTGGTGATATGAAAACAGCGTTAGTTAATCAAGCTGATACCATGACAGTGTCGGCGGCCAATGCTTTGTTAAAAACGCTTGAAGAGCCAACAGAAAACAGCTTTATTATTTTAACTACAGACAGCAGTGATTTATTACTCCCTACCATTATCAGTCGTTGCCATGAATTTGAAATTCGTCCACCGGTAGGTAAAGAACTTTTAGCTGAATTTAATCAACAAGGGGATGATGCCTTTGTAAATCTCAGCCATTTAAGTGAATTATCAGATGCAGAAAGCGCCGTTGCATTTGCGGCATTTCGTGATATGGTCAACAAATATTTATTTGCTCACCAACACCGTGCCGATATACTGGCCATATTAGTTGAACATCAAGCTGGTTATCGGTGGTTAGAGAAAATTATTGTCGATATGATGCGCCATCAATCTGGTTGGCCAACAGTGGCGAGTAATAATGAACCTACTGATAGCATTAATAAGCATCAGTTATGGGATATTTATAATTTAGTACAAGTTGCCAATGGCAAGTTAAAAACAATTGTACAAGTTAATAAACAGTTTTTGAGTGAACAGCTACTCGCCGATATTAAGGTTGTTTTACAAAACAACGAGCAAACAGTAGAGGAATGATTTTGGAAAATATTACGCTTGAATTTATTTCTGATCGTGATTTATATCAGTCATATATGCCATTTATGAAAAATGGCGGTTTATTTATTAGAACAACTGAACATTTTGAATTGGGCGCAGATGTAAATTTATTTGTTACATTACCTGACTCGCTTGAGCCTTCTGAAATTTCAGGCAAAGTTTCTTGGATCACACCTATAGGTGCGCAAAATGGCACACCGGCAGGCATAGGTGTTAGTTTTGTCGAAGATCCAGATAACATTCGTAATCAAATCGATAAATCAATCGGTCGGTTGCTGAATTCGTCTGATCCTACTTTATCTATGTAAAGACTATGTTTTGAACATTGAACAAGTATTTCATATTGATGAAAATTGAATTTTACATAAAATACTAATGTCATTCGCATTAGTAATTCCCATATTAAGTTAAGCACATTCGTGCGGAGTACCCTCGTGTTTATAGATTCTCATTGTCATTTAGATCGACTAAAACTCGAAGAGTTTGACAATAATTTAGATAATGTAATTAATGCTGCACTGACAGAAAAAGTAAACACACTGTTGTGCGTAAGTGTTACTTTACAAGACTTTCCTGCAATGGCCGAACAAACCGCTAAATACGATCATGTGTGGCTTACTTGTGGCGCACACCCGTTAAATCAAGAAGATGAAATAGATCCTGAACTCTTAAGTGATTTAGCAGCGCACCCGAAAGTGATTGCCATTGGTGAAACGGGGCTAGACTATTTTTATGCACCAGAAACTAAACCTGTACAATTAGACTCTTTTCGCAAACATGTGCGTGTGGCGAATAAATTAAATAAGCCTTTAATTATTCATACCCGCGATGCCCAAGAAGATACTTTAGCTATTTTAAGGGCAGAAAAAGCAGAAAATGTGGGTGGTATTTTACATTGTTTTACAGAAAGCTGGGAAATGGCTGAGCAAGCTATCGCGATGGGATTTTATATTTCATTCTCCGGCATTGTTACTTTTAAAAATGCAGCAGCACTTAGGGAAGTCGCAAAAAAAGTACCCGCTGATCGTTTTTTAATTGAAACAGATTCTCCTTATTTAGCACCAGTACCGCACCGTGGTAAACAAAATCAACCTGCGTATGTTGTTGAAGTAGCAAAACACCTCGCGAGTATTCGTGGTACTTCTGTGGCAGAAATTGCCAAGCAATCAAGCGAAAATTTTCATCGCTTGTTTCCACAAACGGTTGTTAGCTAAATTTTTGATAAAAAAATGCCCAAAACTACTGCTAGTTTTGGGCCCAGGGGGTGGCTCATATCAACTGAGCCTGCGCTAATAAAACATTCTAATATACTTATCATCCTTGTAGTACACGACAGACATTACGGGGAGCGAACATTAACTTGAAAAACTTTCTGTAAAGTTAAGTGTAGTGCACAGTTTTATAATTGCAAAAATTAATTTTTGTCATTAATCTACCTAATTACAATGGTTTAGAAAAGTAACTATGGTTAGGTAAAGTCAGCTAAATTAAAGGCCTCAAAGCCTATTAATTATACATTCACCGATTGTAATCAACTTACTAGCTATGGCTTAACTGTGCCTTAACTAGGTAATACAAGACTTGTGTGTCATGATATTTTTCATTAATACTAATATTAAAAGAGTTAAAAATTGTTAAATCGTATCTGGAGCGGATTTTTCTTTGTTGCCTTTATTTCTGCAATGGTGCAATGGCTAGTATTTGATCACATTTTAATATTTGAAGAAATCGTTAACGCTATTTTTACTATGTCAAAAGTTACGGTTGAAATTGCCATTGGCTTGATTGGCATTTTAAGCTTTTGGCTTGGCATGATGAAAATAGCAGAGCATGCAGGAATAATTGACAAACTCGCACGGTTTATATCACCTTTATTTATACGCCTTATGCCTGAGGTACCCAAAGGACACCCGGCAATCGGGTCGATGACGATGAACTTGTCGGCAAACTTTTTAGGTTTAGATAACGCAGCAACGCCACTGGGTTTAAAGGCAATGCAAGACTTGCAATTATTAAACCCTAATAAAGAAACAGCCAGCGATGCACAAATTCTCTTTTTAGTGCTCAACACATCAGCCGTCACTTTGTTTCCAGTGACGGTATTTGTTTACCGTGCGCAGCAAGGTGCACTTAATCCTACCGATGTTTTTGTCCCTATTTTATTAGCGACTTTTGCCTCAACTCTTGCAGGGTTATTTGCTGTGGCCTTTGTACAAAAAATAAAATTATATCAACAGGTTATTTTACTGTATTTAGCGGCTGGTATTGCACTGATTGGCGGGATTGTTGTTTACTTTAGTACGTTGAGTGCTCAGTTGTTGGCCCAGCAATCTTCGCTCATGGGTAATTTTTTAATATTTAGTACGCTGATTATTTTTTTATTATTAGCCTTAAAACGTCAAGTTAATGTTTATGACAGTTTTATTGAAGGTGCAAAGCAAGGCTTTGAAACCAGCATAAAAATAATTCCTTACCTACTGGCTATGTTATGTGCAATTGGCGTATTTAGAGCGAGTGGTAGTTTAGATTTTTTAGTTGACGCTATACGACAGTTAGTTTTATTTTTTAATGGCGATACTCGCTTTGTTGATGCTTTACCTACTGCTTTTATGAAACCTTTAAGTGGCTCTGGCGCCCGTGCGATGATGGTAGAAACCATGAACACTCATGGAGCAGACTCGTTTGCGGGTCGATTAGCATCAATTGTACAAGGGTCAACAGAGACAACCTTTTATGTTTTAGCGGTTTATTTTGGCTCTGTAGGTATTCGATATAGTCGTCATGCTTTAGCTTGTGGTTTAATTGCCGATGCGGCTGGCATAACCGCTGCCATTGGCGTTTGTTATTGGTTTTTTGGTTAATTTATTTAATTGTGACAGTGAGCTGGTTTTATTCACTCTACACCTGTCTTAATAATTCCCTCCGTTTAAGCTACTAAGCTTTTTGTTACAGCCTTTGCTGAGCAGGCTCTAGGTGGTTTTGCATCTATATTTTAAAACATACTATTCATCATGGTTATAAGCTAAGTGCGATTAATTATCTTTATTATTGTCGACAATAAATCTGTTTTTATATTGACTAATGCATTTAATTAGCTAGTATTAGCTCAGGTTTTTTCAATGTGTCGACAATAATGGCTTTAGATAATCCAACAATGCAAGCGGCGGTGACCACTGCTGATAAAGTTTTCGAACAAATGTTGCATGATATTGTTGAGGGCAACATTGAAGCGGGTAGTAAAATTAGTGAGCCAGAGTTAGCCAAAAAATTTCAAATAAGTCGCTCAACCCTTCGTGAAGCCTTAAATCGTTTAGAAAAATGTCACTTAATTGAGCGTAAAGCCAATGTAGGCTCTCGCGTAGTGCAATGTTCAATTTCTGGTTTGCTAGAGATTTATGTTGTACGTGAAGCTTTAGAGGGCATGGCATGTCGACAAGCAGCACAAAACATGACAGAAGACGAAATTACCGAAATGAGAGCTATGCTTAAGCAACATGCAAGTGCAAAAGCTTTGCGTGATGGTATTGCTTATTATCAAGAGGAAGGGGATTTAGATTTTCACTATAAAGTGATACTCGGTAGTCATAATCAACAGCTAATCAATATATTATGTGGTCAGCTATATCACCTTGTTCGAATGTATCGTTGCCAGTTTGGTATGAACAGCCCACGAGCAACTAAAGCGTTTGATGAACATTCCCGCATAATTGAAGCGATTGCCGATAGAGATGGCGAATTAGCCGAAATGCTAATGAGGCGTCATATTGCCGCTTCACGTAAAAATATTGAAAACAAAATTGCACAACAGCAATAGCGGCCAGCTATTTTCAGCTATTTTATATTACATAATTTGATAAATAAGGACTTAACAATGTCTACACAATTAACTCCCGGCGCTAAGTTTCGTCGTGCTATAGCGAACAATAAACCCTTACAAGTTGTCGGTGCTATTAATGCCTATTGTGCAATGATGGCTGAAGAATTAGGTCATCAAGCTATTTATTTGTCTGGTGGCGGTGTTGCTAACGCATCATATGGATTACCTGATTTAGGCATGACATCTCTTAATGATGTTATTGCTGATGTTCAACGAATTACTAGCGCGTCTACTCTACCTTTATTAGTTGATATAGATACTGGCTGGGGCGGCGCATTTAATATAGCCAAAACCATTCGGGATATGGAAAAAGCGGGAGCTGCTGCTGTTCATATTGAAGATCAAGTAGCACAAAAACGCTGTGGTCATCGTCCAAATAAAGAGATTGTTTCAACGCAAGAAATGGTGGATAGAATTAAAGCCGCTGTTGATGCACGTACAGATAAAGACTTTTTTATCATGGCAAGAACTGATGCTTTTGCACAGGAAGGTTTAGAAGCAGCATTAGAGCGTGCAAAAGCTTATGTAGCAGCAGGTGCTGACGGTATTTTTGCTGAGGCAGTTAAAACCGAAGAACATTATCGTGCTTTTACTGAAGCACTTGATGTTCCAGTATTAGCGAATATTACCGAGTTTGGACAAACAGAGCTTTGGAATAAAGCCGAGTTAGGTGAGTGGGGATGTGCCATGGTGCTTTATCCTTTATCTGCTTTTAGAGCAATGAATAAGGCGGCAGAGTCGGTTTATAAAACGTTGCTAAATGATGGTGACCAAAAAGCAGAGATAGAGAACATGCAAACACGTATGGATTTGTATGATTATTTGGGTTACCACGATTACGAACAAAAACTTGATGCCTTGTTCACTGAAGGCAAAAACAAGTAACGAGTATACTTTTTGTAACGAGAAACTAATTTTTAACCATTAGCGGTGAATTTATTACCGTTAAAGGACAAGAGGAAAGAATGATGACAGAGAAAAAATTATCAGGTGCTGGATTACGTGGTCAAAGCGCAGGCGAAACAGCATTATGTACGGTAGGAAAATCAGGCTCGGGCTTAACCTACTGTGGTTACGATATTGCTGATCTAGCTGAAAATTCAACTTTTGAAGAAGTAGCTTACTTACTTTTCAACGGTGAGCTACCTACTGAAAAAGCCTTAGCGACATATAAAGCCGATTTACTTGCTATGCGTGACTTACCGCAAGCATTAAAAGAAGTGCTTAAGCTTATTCCAAAAGAAGCTCATCCTATGGATGTTATGCGCACCGGTTGTTCATTTTTAGGTAATTTAGAGCCAGAAAATGATTTTAGCGAGCAAAATAACGCTGCTAACCGTTTACTCGCCGCTTTTCCTGCCATCATGTGTTATTGGTATAAGTTTTCACACGAAGGGGTAGAAATTGACTGTATGTCAGATGAAGCTTCTCTTGGTGGGCACTTTTTACGTTTATTAAGTGGTAAAAGTCCGTCAGCGCAGCATGAACGCGTTATGGACGTGTCATTAATTCTATATGCTGAGCATGAATTTAACGCTTCTACGTTTACGGCGCGCGTTTGTGCTTCAACGTTATCTGATATGTACTCATGTGTGACGGGTGCTATTGGTACTTTACGTGGACCACTGCATGGCGGCGCGAATGAAGCGGCAATGGACATGATTGAAAAATTTAAATCTCCTGCCGATGCAAAAGAACAAATGGCCGGTATGTTAGCGCGTAAAGAAAAAATAATGGGTTTTGGTCATGCAGTTTATAGTACGTCAGATCCACGTAACGTTATTATCAAAGCATGGTCTGAAAAGCTAGCCGCAGAAAACGGTGATACTTCTTTATATGATATTTCAGTCGCCTGTGAAGAGTTTATGTGGGACAGCAAAAAATTATTTTGTAATGCCGACTTCTTTCATGCCTCTACCTATAATTATATGGATATACCGACGAAATTGTTTACGCCAATCTTTGTTTGTTCACGTTTAACAGGTTGGGCTGCTCATGTTATGGAACAACGTTCAAATAACCGTATTATTCGTCCTTCTGCGGATTATATTGGTGCCGAGCCACGTAAAGTTCAGCCAATTGCACAAAGGTAAATTGCGCTAGTATCGACCCCATAAAGCCTTATCTTCTTAGATAAGGCTTTATCACTCATTAAATTAATGACAAAGCGTTTATTTTCGCTTTGTCAAAATGTGGATTAAATTATGAATTATGATTACCGCAAACCTTTACCAGGCTATAAACACAACGGCTTAACCATAGATTTTTTTGATACTCGTGAAGCTATTGAAAATATTAAACCTGGCGCTTATAAAACATTACCTTACACATCACGTGTACTCGCTGAGCAATTAGTTCGACGCTGCGATCCTGCTACGTTAAATGAAGCTTTAAAGCAGATAATCGAATCTAAACAAGACCTTGATTTTCCTTGGTATCCAGCACGTGTTGTTTGTCATGATATTTTAGGGCAAACCGCGTTAGTTGATTTAGCCGGCCTGCGAGATGCCATTGCTGAACAAGGTGGTGACCCTTCAAAAGTTAATCCTGTGGTACCGACACAGTTAATCGTTGACCATTCATTAGCGGTGGAAGCACCGGGTTTTGATCCTGAAGCTTTTGATAAAAACAGAGCAATTGAAGACCGTCGTAATGAACAGCGTTTTCATTTTATCGAATGGACTAAAACTGCTTTTAAAAACGTTGATGTTATCCCTGCCGGTAACGGCATAATGCATCAAATTAATTTAGAAAAAATGTCGCCTGTTATACAAGCGCGTGACGGTGTCGCTTTTCCTGATACTTGTGTTGGTACTGACTCTCATACGCCGCACATTGATGCTTTAGGTGTTATCGCGATTGGTGTTGGTGGCTTAGAAGCTGAAACAGTTATGCTAGGTCGTCCATCTATGATGCGTTTGCCTGATATTATTGGTGTAAAGCTAACGGGTAAACGCCAACCCGGTATTACCGCAACCGATATTGTTTTAGCAATAACTGAATTTTTGCGTAATCAAAAAGTTGTATCGGCTTATTTAGAATTCTTTGGTGAAGGCACTAAGAGTTTAACCATTGGTGATCGTGCCACTATTTCAAACATGACACCAGAGTATGGTGCCTCTGCAGGTATGTTTTACATCGATGAACAAACCATTGATTATTTAAAAATTACCGGTCGTGAGCCAGAGCAAGTAGCGTTAGTTGAAACTTACGCGAAACACACAGGCTTATGGGCTGACGATTTAGTTGAAGCGCAATATCCTCGTGTGATCGAATTTGATTTATCATCAGTAGGCCGTAACTTAGCAGGTCCTTCTAATCCACATCGTCGTTTAGCGACAGCTGATTTAGCCTCGAAAGACATCGCTAAAGACTTAGCGGCCTGTAAAGTACAAGAAGCCAATGGCGAAATGCCTGATGGCGCGGTTATTATTGCGGCGATTACCTCTTGTACCAATACCTCTAACCCTCGTAATGTTGTTGCGGCGGGTTTAATAGCCAAAAGAGCCAATGAACTTGGTTTAGTGCGCAAACCTTGGGTTAAATCATCATTTGCTCCAGGCTCAAAAGTGGCCAAGCTTTATTTAGAAGAAGCCGGTTTGCTTTCTGAAATGGAAAAATTAGGTTTTGGTATCGTCGGTTATGCCTGTACTACATGTAATGGTATGTCTGGCGCGTTAGATCCTAAAATTCAGCAAGAAGTTATAGACCGTGATTTATACGCAACCGCTGTATTGTCAGGTAACCGTAACTTTGATGGTCGAATTCATCCTTATGCAAAACAAGCGTTTTTAGCGTCACCGCCGTTGGTGGTTGCTTATGCTATTGCCGGTACAATTCGTTTTGATATTGAAAAAGACATTTTAGGGCAAGATCAAAACGGTAATGACATTACACTGAAAGACATTTGGCCAAGTGATGAAGAAATTGATGCTATCGTTGCTTCATGTGTTAAGCCAGAGCAGTTCAAAAAAATCTACACACCGATGTTCGATTTAGGTGCTTTTGAACCGGCCGAAAGCCCATTATATGCTTGGGACGAAACCAGTACTTATATTCGTCGTCCACCTTATTGGGAAGGTGCATTAGCGGGTGAGCGCACCATGAAAGGTATGCGTCCTTTAGCCGTTTTAGGCGATAATATTACAACTGATCATTTATCACCTTCAAATGCGATTCAATTGGACAGTGCTGCCGGTGCATATTTGCATAAAATGGGCTTGCCAGAAGCTGATTTTAACTCTTACGCAACGCATCGTGGTGATCACTTAACCGCGCAACGCGCAACTTTTGCTAACCCTAAATTATTCAATGAAATGTGTCGTGATGACAAAGGTGAAGTTAAGCAAGGCTCATTAGCGCGTATAGAGCCTGAAGGCACTGAGTCACGCATGTGGGAAGCGATTGAAACCTACATGGAACGTAAACAACCACTGATTATTATTGCCGGTGCTGATTACGGACAAGGTTCATCACGTGATTGGGCGGCAAAAGGTGTACGTTTAGCGGGTGTTGAAGTCATTGTTTCTGAAGGCTTTGAGCGTATACATCGTACTAACTTAGTTGGTATGGGTGTCTTACCGCTTGAATTTATTAAAGGTGAAACACGTCATACATATAAAATTGATGGTACTGAAACCTTTGACGTTGAAGGGACAACATCACCGGGCGCAGCGATGTCAGTAGTGATGACACGTCGTAATGGTGAAGTAGTGACTATTCCAGTTAAGTGTCGATTAGATACTGGTGAAGAAGTGTCTGTTTACGCCGCTGGCGGCGTATTACAAAAATTTGCTAACGACTTTTTGGAGTCTACTACCTAAAGCTTTATTTTTGATAATAGCGGCCTTGGTCATGTACAAGTATAGATATGACCAAGGCTACCTCTTTGAACGAGAGTCAGAGTCCTGCTTCAAATGGTATGATTTATTAGCAGTAAATAGAGACTATTTACTGCTTTTTTTATAAAAAATAAATAATAAAGGAGATTGTTATGTCTCAGGTTCCTCAAGTAAAAATTCCTGCTACTTATATGCGCGGCGGCACATCAAAAGGTGTATTTTTTAATCTAACTGATTTACCACAGCGATGCCAAGTGCCAGGAGAAGCGCGCGATAATATGCTATTGCGTGTGATTGGTAGTCCTGATCTATACGGCAAGCAAACTGACGGTATGGGTGGTGCAACATCAAGTACCAGTAAAACGGTTATTATAGCTAAAAGTGAGGTTGCAGATCACGATGTAGACTATTTGTTTGGTCAAGTTGCTATAGATAAAGCCTTTGTTGATTGGTCGGGTAATTGCGGTAACTTAACCGCTGCTGTTGGCTCTTTTGCGATAAATGCTGGCTTAGTTGACGCGTCTCGTATTCCAAAGAATGGCGTTTGTATTGTTCGTATTTGGCAGAAAAACATTGCTAAAACTATTATTGCACGTGTACCTATTACTGATGGTCAAGTACAAGAAACGGGTGATTTCGAACTCGATGGTGTCACGTTTCCAGCTGCAGAAGTGCCAGTAGAATTCATCGCGCCCGTTGATCCATCAGAAGCTATGTTTCCAACAGGCAATGTTGTTGATGAACTCGACGTGCCGGCAATTGGAACTTTTAAAGCAGCTAAGTATAAAGTGACCATGATCAGTGCGGGCATACCAACTATTTTCTTAAATGCAGAAGATCTTGGCTATTCTGGTACAGAGCTACAGGACGCCATTAATAATGACGATGCTGCATTAGCACGTTTTGAAACTATTCGAGCAACGGGTGCGGTTAAAATGGGCTTGATAAACAATGTTTCAGAAGCGGTTGCTCGTCAGCATACGCCAAAAGTCGCTTTTGTTTCTGGCGCTAAAGACTATGTAACGTCAAGTGGTAAAGTGGTGTCTGCATCAGATATAGATTTACATGTGCGTGCTTTATCAATGGGTAAGCTACATCATGCAATGATGGGCACAGCAGCGGTTGCCATTGGCACTGCGGCTGCCATTCCAGGTACACTGGTCAACTTAGCTGCTGGCGGTGGTGATCGTGAGTCTGTCATTTTTGGTCATCCATCCGGTACGTTGAAAGTGGGTGCTCAAGCAACCAAGATTGATGAACAGTGGACGGTAAATAAAGCGATTATGAGCCGAAGTGCTCGAATATTAATGGAAGGGTGGGTGCGTATTCCCGAAGATTCGTTTTAACTATAATATGAGTATTGAGTCAAACTGACGATATACAATGATATAAAAAAGCTGTTAGGAATTTCAATTCCTAACAGCTTTTTTGTCTATGTAAGTCCTTAAATTAAGCCCTCAAGTTAAGTCCTTAAGTTCCAATATAGTATTAGACTAAGTAGCGAGTTATTTATTTGCTTTATTATAGCCACCAAAAGAGCCCGCAGGACCAGGAAAAACCACAGGGCTTTCAAAGCCATCTTTGGCAACACTACTTACGCCAAAAAAGTAGTTATCAATTACAATGTTTTTCAATTCAAATTTATTAACATCACCCACGTATTGACTATGTGTCCATGTTGGTTCAGTTGTTAAGCGCCAATGAACACGGTACCCAGCCAAATTTTCTGCCATTTTACCTTCTGGTCGTTGCCACTCTAGGGTAGTTGAAGCTTTTACTGCGCCAGAAATTTCAGTATTGGCAGGTGGTGCTGGTGCCCAAGCCATTGCCGCCATAGTGACTGCATTGAGCGATGTTAATTTTGCATTAAAATCAAAGTCTACCCCAGAAATTACATCACCAAATTCACGGCCATTTTCTGTACGTAGGTCTTGATGTTGACGATCGTAATGTTCATTCGTTTCCATAATTCGAACCGCAGGATAACCTACAGCATTAAAAGGGCGGTGATGTCCGCCTCTGCCGAATCTATCTAATCGGTAAACCATCATAACGTCTAAGTTTGGGATGTATTGGTCGGCAATTTTATCAATATAACGAGCGACATTTCTTGAAGGAGAATCAACTTCACCACCGGTAAATCGGCGTTTTCTAGCTTCTTCAGGGGTTTCAACATACCTAACACCTTCAGAAAAAACTCTTGCGGTTGTATTGTTTATAACGCCATTAATGCCTGAAATATTGCCGATCATGTCATTGTTAATTACGGCTTCAACACGCCAGCCTTCTTTTTGAGCAATACCCGCCATAATTTTTCCACCAAACAAGCCTTGCTCTTCACCTGACAAAGCAGCATATACAACTGTACCGGCGAATTTATGTTGTGAAAGCACTCTCGCTGTTTCGATAACACCAGCAACGCCCGAAGCATTATCATTTGCACCCGGTGATGCACTGGTAAAATTAAGCGGATCAGAGACACGAGAATCAATATCACCAGACATAACAATATAGCGATTAGGATCAAGTTGGCCACGCTGAATGGCAATGACATTGACAACTTCTGTAGGTTCAGGAATACGTTTTTCCCCTGAAAACACTTGTTTTTGGTAGATTACTTCTAAGCAACCACCACATTGTGCGGAAATTTTTTCAAACTCTGCTTTAATCCAACGACGCGCAGCACCAATACCTTGCGTATCTGACTTTGTTTCCGACAAGGTATGTCGTGTTCCAAAGCCAACTAACGTTGTAACATCTTTTTTTAGTCTTTCTGCGCTGACTTGTTGTTGTATTTCACGTAATACTAATTGCTCATTAGCAGGTACAACAATCGTTGAGGCATAAGTAGGTATTAAAGTGCTCAATGCACAGAATAGACCTAGGCTACTACCGGTAATAAAATTTAATAAGGGTTTAAGTGAAAAACGTTTACTTTGCGAAGGTTGAATAAACATAACGATGTCCTGCTGTCGGTTGTTATTATAATTACCCTGTGAGATTAGCATAACTGATACATTATTTGAGGGTATCCATCCTATTAATAATTCGATTCAACTCAGGTTTAGTTAATTTGAAGCAATAATGAGTTTTCTAAAAGTTAACATGCTGTAGGTTGAGTTAGATTTCAATATCGTTAAAACTCAGATATTGGTTGTTAACTTTTGTACTTGATAGATATAATTTATTGAACAATATAAACACATGTTTTCTAATGATTTTTAAAAAGGTAAAATAAAATTAATATTACGCTAATTGAATTTAAATTACTTAGCACTAACCTCCTTTAAGATAGATGAGTGATAAAGATGCAAATAAACGGTAGCTGTCATTGCGGTGAAATAACATTTGAAGCTGAAATTGACGAAAATAAAGTCTTGTTGTGTCATTGCCAAGATTGTCAAAAATTATCAGGCACAGCCTTTAGAGTTGTGGTGGTTTCTGAGCCAAACGGTTTGACTTTTACTCGCGGAAAAACTAAAGAATACATCAAGGTAGCCGAAAGTGGTAATCGACGAGCTCAAGGATTTTGCCAAAATTGTGGCAGTGCCATTTATGCTACTTCTGAAGATACAAATAACAGGGTATATGGCATTCGAGCGGGTTGTATCGATCAACGTAATCAATTAGTACCAAAAACTCAGATGTGGTTTAGTGCTTCAGTGCCTTGGCTCAGTGATATTGTAAATATTCCAAGTTTTGCTAAGGTGCCCGGTAAATAAATAGTTTTTAGATGTCTAGCAAAATGTACATAGGAAGCAACGGGCTTAATTTTAAAAACTATAAATGTTTAAGCCAATATTTAATTAAAAATAGCTAGTAGGGTTAATATTTCGCATTAAAGTGCCATAATTTTACATATAATTGCTAAATCCTGCTGATAGCGCTTTAATTTAATGCGCTATCAGGGTATGTTATGCGCTTTTATTCTAGGCATGATTATTAATGACTAAAAATACTTTTTATCGTGACTTATATACCCAAGTTGAAGCATTGATAAGTGACGAAGCTGATGTTATTGCCAATATGGCAAACGTAAGCGCCTTATTATTTGAGCAACTATCAGACGTTAACTGGGTAGGCTTTTACCGAATGGTAAATGATGAGCTTGTATTAGGTCCATTTCAGGGCAAAGTTGCTTGTATTCGCATCCCCGTTGGACGTGGTGTTTGTGGTACCGCTGTAAGTGAGAATAAAGTACAGCGTATTGCCGATGTGCATGAATTTGATGGCCACATTGCTTGTGATGCTAGCACTAACTCTGAAATAGTATTACCTTTAACCATGAACAACAAGGTTATCGCAGTACTTGATATAGACAGCGTAGCTTTTAATCGCTTTGATGCTGACGACCAAGTAGGATTAGAAAAAATAATTAGTTTATTTGAAAATGTTATGATCTCTCATGGCGTGTTAAACTAATGAAAGAATTTATTGTTATTCATGACTATCTCGTATCAGAAGCCGTAGTTGGTGATTGGGATGGTCAAGAAGAAGAAGTTGCTGAACGTATTAACGAGATTTATCATACCGTTTATGATTTGGCAGAAGAAGATATTGCACCAGAGATTTTAGAGCAGTTACTTGCTTTGGTGTGGGATACGTGGATAGGGCAAGAAGCCTTAGCTGAAATCGAAAGTGAAGATATTTATGATTGGTGCCGACATTTGTTGGAAAATCGTGAACAATATCTTGCAGATCAGAATGAAAATTTTTAAAAGTTGTATTTATGGAAACTAAAACAGAAAGTGAAGTAAAAGTAGCAACAGACGAAGTAGTTGAAACAACGTCAAATGCTGAAGCAGAAGTTAAACGTATTAGCACGAAAGAAATTATTGCTTATTTAGCAGAGAAATTTCCGGCTTGTTTTTCTATTGAAGGTGCTGCAAAACCATTAAAAATTGGTATATTTCAGGACTTAGCAGAAAAGTTAACGGATGATGAAACTGTTAGCAAAACACGTTTACGTCAAGCATTAAGACATTACACAAGTAGTTGGCGCTATCTAAAAGCGATTAAACTTGATGTGTATCGTGTTGATATCGACGGTAATGACGATGCTAAAATCGATCAAGAACAAGCTGACTACGCGAGTAAAACACTTGCCGAAAGCCAAGAAAAATTTGGTAACAAAAAATCAAAAGACAAAGCAGGGAAAAAACCTTATAAAGGTAATGCTGCTAAGGGAACTAAACCAGCTCCTAAAGACTCTACTGATAATAGTCGCAAAGAAAAGTTCAATACGGTCAAGTCAACTAAACGTGCTGTTACAAAACCCGCCGTTAAACTTAAACCTGTTGAAACAAGTAATGTTGTGGTTGGCAAAAATATTAAAGTGCAATTGGGTCAATCTTCAATGGACGCTGTGATAACAGAAGTTTCAGGTAAAGATGTTAGCGTACAATTAAACTCAGGTATGGTTGTTAAAACACAAGTTAAAAATATTTTTACAGAATAAATTTGGAGTAAGTGAATGCATAAGTTTTGTCGTTTAGCTGTTGCGGTATCATTGTCATTTGTCAGCATATCAATATTTGCTGACACCAAAGAAGACAATTTAGTTTTACCGGTATTAGCGCCAGAGAGCCAACACGCTACATCTACTAAGCGAATAACGGCGCAATTTACGCGTGCACACTACAAACAAATTAAAATAGATAACTTACTGTCTGAACAAATTTTTGACCGTTATATCAAGCAACTAGATTATGCTCGTAACGTATTTCTGGGCTCGGATGTTAAAGGTTTTGAGCAATATCGCGATGAATTTGATACCGTAATATCTCGTGGTAAACTCGATATTGCCTATGAAATTTATAATCTTAACTTACAACGCAGACTTGAGCGTTATGAGTACGCAATTAGCTTATTAGAGAGCGATAAGCCCTTTAACTTTGAACTTGATGAGTATTACAACTTTGACCGTGAAGATGCCGAGTGGCCTACCTCTACTGCTGAGCTTAACGAGCTATGGCGCAAAAAAGTAAAATATGATGCACTTAATTTAACGCTTGCAGGTAAAGAGTGGGAAAAAATTCAAGAAGTACTCGGTAAACGCTATCGCTATGCTATTAAACGTTTAAAGCAAAGTGAAAGTGAAGACGTATTCCAAGTAGTCATGAATAGCTTTGCACGTGTTGTTGAACCTCATACATCATATTTATCTCCGCGAAACGCTGAACGCTTTCAAATGGAAATGAATTTATCTTTGGAAGGTATTGGCGCTGTTTTACGTGCAGAAGAAGATTATACCGTTATTCAAAGTGTTGTTGCTGGCGGCCCTGCTGATAAATCTAAAGAATTAAACCCTAAAGATCGTATTGTCGGTGTTTCTCAAGACGACAAAGAATTTGTTGATGTTATTGGCTGGCGTTTAGATGATGTTGTAGAACTGATTAAAGGCCCAAAAGGCACTAAAGTTAGGTTACAAGTATTAGGTGAAGAATCTGAAGACGATAGCAGCATTAAAATCGTTTCAATTATCAGAGACACAATTAAACTTGAAGACCGTGCAGCTAAATCAGAAGTCTATTATGAAAATGAAGCTGATGAAAATGCGAAAAAACTAGGTGTTATTACGATACCTAGTTTTTATAACAATCTTTCTCGTGATGTTAAGTTAGAAATAGCAAAACTTAAAGACGAAAATGTATCAGGAATTATTGTTGATCTACGTGGTAATGGCGGTGGTTCATTAACTGAGGCGACCTTACTTACTGGATTGTTTATTGATAAAGGCCCCGTAGTACAAGTACGTGATGGTGCTAACCGCGTGCAAGTTAATAGCGACAAAGATGGTATTAGCTTTTATGAAGGTCCATTAACCGTTATGGTTGATCGATACAGTGCCTCAGCGTCTGAAATATTTTCCGCAGCCATTCAAGATTATGGCAGGGGCTTGGTAGTAGGTGAACATACTTTTGGTAAAGGTACGGTTCAACAACACCGTGGTTTAGGCCGTGTTTATGACCTGTACGAAAACCCTTTTGGTAGTATTCAATTTACTATTGCTAAATTTTATCGCATTAATGGTGGTAGCACTCAACATCGTGGTGTTTTACCTGATATTGAATTTCCATCGGCGATAGATCCGGCTGACTGGGGTGAGAGTAAAGAAGAAAACGCTTTACCTTGGGACCAAATTCCACAAGCGCGTTATAATAAACTGAAAGATATTAGCCAAGATGTCACTTACTTAACTTCATTGCACAACTCGCGTGTTGCACAAAATAAAGAGTTTAATTATTTGCTTTCTGATATTGCAGAATATAAAGCAGAAAAAGATGATAAGACTATTTCATTAAACTTAGCTGAACGAAAAGAGAAAAAAGAAAGTCGCAAAGCTAAACAGTTGAAGCGTGCAAATGAACGACTAACCATGATGGGTAAAGAAAAAGTTACTGACTTAGATGACTTACCAGAAGATTTAGAGAAGTTAGATCCATTTTTAGATGAAACTGCAAAAATTACTCTCGATTTAGTATCACTAGATAAAATGGTTAAAAAATAGCATTTTTACAACTTCTAAAAAAACCACCGAAAGGTGGTTTTTTATTGTCATGATGCCGTTACTAATTTTTACCTGAAATTTTTGCATAATTATTCTTATTATCCCTTGTAAACAAAGGGCTTGTTAACTGTGATTTATCAAAAAAAACTTGCACTCTATGACAACAGTCGGCATCTTACTCATACTAATAATTTAACCACTATAATAACTAAAGATAATAAGGTGTAAATTTATCTATGTCTGATCCTCAATCAATTCGACAACCGTCTATGTTGGATTCTTTAATTCCAATTATTGTGCTCATTTGTTTATTAATAGCCGGTGTTACCTTCTTTGGTGATAGCTCATCATCTGGACCTAACCAAATTGCACTATTATTAGCTACTGGTGTTGCAGCCGTAATAGGACTTAAAAATGGTCATAAGTGGCATGCTATGGAAAAGGCGATTATCCATGGTATATCAATATCGTTAGGCGCTGTATTAATTTTATTAGCCGTTGGTTCATTAATTGGTACATGGCTGTTATCTGGTACTGTACCGACCATGGTTTATTATGGATTGAAAATTATAGATCCTAGCTGGTTTTATGCTGCAACATGCCTAGTATGTGGCGTTGTTGCAATGAGTATAGGCAGTTCTTGGACCACAGCGGCTACCGTCGGTGTTGCGTTCATCGGGATTGCTGGAGGCTTTGAGCTTTCTGCATCAGTTACCGCTGGCGCAGTGATATCAGGGGCTTATTTTGGTGATAAACTGTCACCTTTATCAGAAACAACTAACTTAGCACCAGCAGTCGCAGGCAGCGAGTTATTCGAACATATTCGTTACATGTTATGGACAACTATTCCCTCAATCACCATTGCGCTGATTCTTTTTCTGATTATAGGTTTTAATCACTCATCAGTAGAAGTTGGTAGTACAGACAGCATAGTGTCATTAACGAGCACCTTAGAAAATACATACAACATATCTGCCTTAAATTTAATTCCTTTGCTTATTTTATTAGTGATGGCCTATAAGAAAATGCCAGCATTTCCTGCGGTTGCTATCGGCGCTGTAATTGGTGCTATTTGGGCGTTGATTTTTCAGCAGGAATTAATTTTAGGTATGGCTGTTGAGGGTATTGACTCAACTAAAGCCACGATTATGGTGGTTTGGACTGCTTTCTTCGACGGCGTTGTGGTTGAAACCGGTAATGCAGAAATAGACCAGCTATTAAGCCGTGGTGGTATGTCTGGTATGTTAAATACTATTTGGCTTGTTGTTACAGCCCTAAGTTTCGGTGCTATTTTAGAGCACTTAGGTATGTTGAAAAAGTTTGTCGAGTCAATTTTAGCGAAAGCAAAATCAATTGGTAGCTTGATTGCCAGCACGGTTGCAACATGTATTGGCACCAACTTAATCACTGCTGATCAATATATGGCTATTGTTATGCCTGGAAGAATGTATAAAGAAGAATATGAAAAGCGCGGTTTACATCCTGTTGTATTAAGTCGAACTCTAGAAGACTCTGGAACGATCACATCACCATTAATACCTTGGAATACATGTGGTGCCTTTATGTTTGGCGCTATGGCCTTAACTTCTTATGATTATATATTTTATTGCTTCTTTAACTTAATTAACCCTATTTTAGCCGTGACATATGGCTATATGGGCTTTAAAATTAAAAAATTAGTGACAAAAACTTAATATATTTAAATTTTAATAAATATTCATAAAGCCTGTTTACTACAGGCTTTTTAATATCTGTTACCTGTGTTATTTACTGACAGATATACATTTAGAATCTACTGAGGATGCACATGAGTGATTTTGCCCCAAGATATTTAGCTGATTACAGCGAAGCTAATTTTTCCATTTCCACTGTCGAGCTAAGCTTTGAATTAGACGAATATAAAACCCGTGTTACTAATCGAATGAAAATGACACGCAAAGTAGATACAAAGCAACCACTTATTCTAGATGGTGAGCACCTAACGCTATTATCGGTTTCAATAGATGATATCGCCTTAACGAGTAAAGATTACCAAGTAAACGAAGATAGCTTATCTATCGTTATTGACCGAGATGAGTTTACCTTAGAAATCATTACTGAAATTAACCCTGTGGAAAATACCGCACTTGAAGGCCTATTCAAATCAGGGGATGCTTATTGTACGCAATGTGAGGCCGAGGGCTTTAGGCGTATCAGCTATTATTTAGACCGTCCTGATATCATGGCTACGTTCACCACAAAAGTTATTGCCAACAAAGAAAATTTTCCTTATTTATTATCTAACGGTAATAAAATAGCAGAAGGAGAATTAGCTTCTGGTCAGCATTTTGTGCAATGGCATGACCCATTCCCGAAACCTTGTTATCTATTCGCTTTAGTGGCTGGTGATTTTGATGTGCTAAAAGATAACTTCATGACCAGTTCTGGTCGCAATGTAGACCTAGAGATATTTGTAGATAAAGGCAATGTTCGTAAAGCCCATCATGCAATGGCATCGTTAAAGCATTCTATGAAATGGGATGAAGATACCTTCGGACTTGAATATGACTTAGATATCTACATGATAGTAGCGGTCGATTTTTTCAATATGGGGGCAATGGAAAATAAAGGCTTAAACGTATTTAATAGTAAATTTGTATTAGCTGACGAAACCAGTGCAACTGATGTTGATTATTTTAATGTTGAAGCGGTTATTGCTCATGAATATTTTCATAACTGGACCGGTAATCGTGTTACGTGCCGAGATTGGTTTCAATTGAGCCTTAAAGAAGGGCTAACGGTATTTAGAGATCAACAATTCAGTGCCGATATGCATTCTGCCGCTGTAAATAGAATTCAAAATGTGCGTGTTTTACGTTCGCTTCAGTTTGCTGAAGATGCGGGTCCAATGGCACATCCTATCAGACCAGAAAAAGTTATAGAAATGAATAATTTTTATACGTTAACGGTTTATGAAAAAGGTGCTGAAGTTATTCGCATGATACATACTTTATTAGGTGCAGATAAATTTAGAGCTGGCATAGACTTATATTTCGAACGCTTTGATGGCATGGCAGTAACTTGCGACGACTTTATTAATGCCATGTCTGATGCATCAAATATTGATCTTAGCCAATTCAAGCATTGGTATACTCAAGCAGGTACACCGGTAATAAGTGTTAGCGAAAGCTTTGATGCTGAACTGTCTGAATACTCATTAACACTTGTCCAAGCTAATGGTAATAATCCTGCATTACATATTCCCGTTGGAATTGAACTAATCGATTTAAATGGTCAAAAAAATCAATCAACATTATTGCAATTAACTCAACAAGAGCAAACCTGGACCTTTAAAGGCTACAGCGAAAAGCCTGTGTTAGCCTTATTAACTAATTTTTCAGCACCCGTTAAAACAAAGTTCACACAATCTGATCAAGCATTACAATGCATAATGACAGATGCAACTGATGAATTTTGTCGATGGGATGCAGGACAAAAGCTGCTAACTACCTATATTATGAAGTTACTACAGCAGCCGACATTAACGCTACCTGAAAGTTTATATGCAGCGTTTATTGAAATTTTAAATGCTGATATTTCTCCGGCTTTTAAAGCTGAGCAGTTAACGCTACCTAGCTTTAGTGAGTTAGCTGATAGTATTGTAGAAGTTGACCCTATCGCTTTACTTGATGCAATTGAAAGCATGAAGCTTCAATTAGCGAATAAGCTCGCGCCAATGTTTTTAAAGCAATATCAGCAAAATATCCAGGCTGATTATGCTAATGATGGCAAGTCTATTGGCAAACGAGCATTAAAAAATGTTTGTTTAAGTTACTTAAACAACTTAAATGATCAACAAAGCTTAGTAACACAACAGTATAGTAGTGCGAACAATATGACTGATACACTTTCTGCACTTAATTGTGCAGCAAAGTACTCTCATGAAAATTATAATGCAATGATGGCTGACTTTGAGAAAAAGTGGCGTGATACACCTTTAGTAATGGATAAATGGTTTTCTATACAAGGTAGTGTTAATGATGAGTCGATATTTGAAAAACTGCCGCAACTTCTCTCACACCCACTTTTTAGTTTGAAAAACCCTAATAGAGCGCGTTCTTTAATCGGTGCCTTTATCAACAATAATCCGCGTTACTTCCATTGTGCTAGTGGTAGGGGCTATCAATTTTTAATTGAGCAATTAATTAAACTTAACGAAATTAATCCACAAGTAGCATCACGTATGATCACACCACTTATTCAATTTAAATCTTTTGATCATCACCGACAAACCATGATAAAGGCTAAACTTGAGCAATTATCTAAACAGGTTGATCTTTCAAAGGATTTAAAAGAAAAACTTGATGCGGCGTTAGCATTATAGGAAAACGTGATGAAGTATTACTTTTACTTAAATATAACGAATCAAGAGTATTTACCTTATTATCAAGGACGAGTTCAGTCGATTGTAGTAATGACAGAGCAGGGCGTTAAAGTAGAGTTTCCTGCTATGCATTTGCGAAAACACTTAACTGGAATGGGTATAAAAGGGTACTTTTGTTTGCAAACATTGAACAATAAATTTTTGTCTTTAGATATAATATCTTGATTAGAGTTATTGCTTTAAACAGTGGTCAGACCATCGCAACTTGACAGCATCGAGTTACAACTTCTATGACGGAGGCTATTTCTGTTCACTATTTGCATATTGTAGCTTAATTATAAGGGCGTTTAAAACAAGTGTTTTAAACGCCCTTTTGTTCTCATCTGATCACTTGATTCAAGTCTTTAATATAAAGGACTTTAAGTAAGGTTTTAGCGCTTGCCACTTGGTCTAAATGATGTAATTATTGTTTCATACCATGTACGTGGATATAAAAATAAAAATGCAGAATTACATCTGGGGAGATAGGAAATGAAAAAAAACCTTCGTAAAGGCTTCTACAAAAAGCCACTGGCTGTCAGTATAGCCGCCGCCTTAATCACATTGGCTTCTGCTAATGTCCAGGCAAAAAACTTTCAGTTAGGTAACTTTGATATCAGTTTTGATTCTACCTTCTCAGCCGGTACAAGCTGGCGCGTAGAAGACAGAAATTGGAATGATAACGTCGGTAAATCTAACAATGTTAATAACGGTTTCGACTTTAGCCAATATCATCCAATATTAAATACTACTCCAAGTGCATCAACAGTTTGGGATGGCGCTGGTAGTTATTCAACTAATGGTGATAATGGTAATTTAAATTATAATTCAGGCGACAGTTTCTCTAAACTTATTAAAGGTTCACACGATCTAGATATACGTTATGACAACATAGGTTTCTTTGGTCGTGCCATGTATTTCTACGATTTTGAAATGGTTGACGGTGAAAGAGCTTGGACTAATCCTAGTTCAGGTGTGGTAAATGACCCGTGCCGTGATGATGATGCACGTGACCAAGTATGTCGCGATCTACGTATGTTAGATGCTTTTGTTTATGGCGACTTTAACTTAGGTGAAATGCCATTTTCTGTTCGTGTTGGTCAGCAAGTCATTAGCTGGGGCGAAAGTACGCTGATTTCTCATGGTATTAGTGAATTAAACCCAGTTGATATTTCACGTCTTAAAGCACCTGGTGCTGAGTTAAAAGAAGCGTTTATTCCATTTGGCGCTGTTTGGGCATCTTTAGGTGTTACAGAAAACTTTAACGTTGAAATGTTTTATCAATATAATTGGGAGAAAACAGTTTTACCAGCACCTGGAAGCTACTTCTCTACTAACGATTTTGCTGGTGATGGTGGTCAATTTAATAACGTACAGTTAAATTTTGCTAGCAATCCAGATATGGATCTTGATTCACTAATTACTAATTTAAATAGCTTAAGAGCTCAAATTTTAAATGGTAACGTACCTATTTCTGATGCGGGTGGAGCTTATGTTGGTGGTTTTCCAACTAAGTTAACACTGCGTGAAGAGGGTGCTGAAAACGATCCTGAAGACGGTGGTCAATATGGTCTACGCCTTTCTTGGTATTTACCTGAGCTAAATGATACAGAAATTAGCTTTTACCACATGAATTATCATAGTCGTCGTCCAGTATTTTCTGGAGTTACAGCTGATTTTACACCAGCTGCTTTAGCTCACGATGTTGGCATGCTAGCATCAACTGAAATAACCTATGACAACTATACTGATTTAAAAGCATTTTCTCGTGTAGAACTTGATTATATTGAAGATATTAAACTTTATGCATTAAGCTTTAATACGGCTATAGGAACAACTTCTGTCGCTGGTGAAGTAACTTTCCGTCAAGATGAACCACTTCAAATTGATGATGTTGAGTTATTATTTGCCGCTATGCCACAACAGTTAGCAAACAATTTAGGACGCTCTGAATTAGATGGTATTTCACAAATGCCAGTTTTTGCCGGTGGAGAGCGTGCAAACGGTTATATTTTATCTGATACATTGCAAGCACAAATGACATTAACTCATCTTTGGGGTCCAAGTTTTGGTGCAAGCCAATTCGTAACATTGCTTGAAGTTGGTGCTATCGATATTCAAGATATGCCTGATCAAGACGTTTTACGTTTAAATGGTCCAGGTACATCTAGAAATGGTGGTGTTGCAGGTAAAGAAGGTCTTGAAATGGCCTTGCAAGATGGTGTTGAAACTAACCCGTTCCCAAGTGCATTTGCATGGGGTTACCGCTTTGTAGCAAAACTTGATTATAACGATGTATTTGCAGGCATTAACGTTTCGCCAAAAGTTGTGTTTTCACATGATGTGAACGGTATTACTCCGGATCCTTTATTTTTGTTTGTTGAAGATAGAAAGTCAGTATCACTAGGTTTAGGTTTCGATTACCAAAGCCGTTGGTCTGCAGACTTAAGCTACAACAGCTTTTTTGGTGGTGTAGGCACAACCAATCAAATGGAAGACCGCGATTACGTATCTTTTAACATTAAGTATTCAATTTAAGGTTGTATGAGGACTATTTTCATGAGAAACATTTTTAAAAACACCTTTAAAAAGGTAACGATAGTATCAATGGCGGTGACGGTAGCATTAGCGTCAGCTTCTGCTTCTGCTAAAGTTAGTGATCAAGATGCGGCTAAATTAGAAAAAGAGTTAACACCTTTTGGTGCGGTACGTGCTGCAAATAAAGACGGTTCTATTCCAGCTTGGACAGGTGGTATTACATCTGCACCTGCAGGCTATACCGTTGGCGATCATCACATTGATCCGTTTGCTGAAGATAAAGCGCTTTATACTATTACTGCTAAGAACTTAGCTGAATATAAAAACTTATTAACACCAGGACAAGTTAAGTTATTTGAAACTTACCCTGATACTTATAAAATGAGTATTTATAAATCACGTCGTTCAGCGTCATACCCTGAACACGTTTATCAAGCTACTTTGGAAAATGCGACTAAAACTGAATTAGTTGAAGGTGGTAACGGTATAATTGAAGCGGCAATTGGTATTCCATTTCCGGTACCAAAAAATGGTTTAGAAGCTATTTGGAATCATATTTTACGCTATCGCGGCGAAAAAATTGTACGCGAAGGTGGTCAAGCTGCGCCAACGGCATCAGGTGACTATACTTACATGGGGTTCGATGACCAATTATTGATCCCTTATGGTGTAAAAGGGGTTAAAGCTTCAGAGCTTCAAGAAACTAATATTTTATTTAAGTTCAAGCAAAAAGTTACAGAGCCAGCACGTTTAGCAGGTACAGCTTTATTAGTTCATGAAACAATGGATCAAATAAAGACTCCTCGCCAAGCATGGACTTATAACACGGGTCAACGTCGTGTTCGTCGTGCGCCTAATGTTGCATATGATGCACCAGGTACAGCGTCAGATGGTTTAAGAACAACTGATGACTTTGATATGTTTAACGGTGCACCTAATCGTTACAACTGGACATTAAAAGGTAAGCAAGAGCTATTAATCCCATATAATGATTATCGTTTACACAGTGATGATTTAAAATATGATCAAATCCTTCAGCCTGGTCACATTAACCCAGAGCTAGTTCGATATGAAAAACATCGTGTTTGGGTAGTAGAAGCTAACTTAAAGTCGGATACACGTCATACTTATAAAAAACGTGTATTTTATATCGACGAAGATAGCTGGCAAGTAGCGGTTACCGATATTTATGATAACCGAGACGAGTTATATCGCGTAGGTGTTGCACATGGTATTAATTACTATGAAGTACCGACACAATGGTCAACATTAGAAGTATTTCATGATCTACAATCTCGTCGTTATATCGCGATGGGTTTAGATAATGAAGCTAACATGTATGACTTTTCAGCTGACTTACAAGATGTAGACTTTACCTCTTCAGCATTGCGCCGTGAAGGTCGCAGATAAATAATCATAATGATAAAACGGCTGGCTAGTGCTAGCCGTTTTTGTTTTAAAGTTTTCAAATGGTTATTTATTTTTCATTCCGCGTAATTTTAGCTAAACTAAATTAAGCGGTTAATTTACAAGCGTTGGGCTCTGTTCGCGCTAATACCTCTATAAATATTATTTTTAGACATAATGTCTCAGTCCAAATCAATGGAGCTAATATAGTTAATGATGCGCCTTCTCGTTTTTTTAATCAGTTTTCTTACTATCTCAATTACCAGTGCACAAACGCTAGACGCGATACGTGCTCCTTTAGCGAGCAAATCTCTTTTACTCGATATTACTATTGTAAACAATTCAAAATTAGTTGCCGTGGGTGAGCGTGGTCATATTGTTCTTTCCACCGACGGTGAACAGTGGCAACAAGCTCAAGTGCCGGTACAAGTAACATTAACTGCCGTTTATTTTACTAACGAAAATAATGGTTGGGCTGTTGGTCATGATGCGACAATATTATCAACCAATGACGGTGGTTTGACTTGGCAGCTGCAACAACATTTACCACAGGTTGAAAAACCATTGTTAGATGTACTATTTACAGATGATCTAAATGGTATAGCCATAGGTGCTTACGGTTTATTTTATCGAACCAATGATGGCGGCGAGCACTGGGTTGTTGAATATCATAATGAGTTTCTTTTTCCAGAAGACCAAGCGTATCTACAAGAGTTAAAACTCCAAGATGAGAAAGCTTATTTAGATGAACAAAGCAGTATTTTACCGCATTTTAATCGCGTAGTTGCCGATGGCCGTACTTTATATCTTGCCGGTGAAATCGGTTTAATCGCTAAAAGTAATGACTTTGGTGTCAATTGGCAAAAACTCGACGAAATATATCCAGGTTCATTTTATGACATAAATCGTACACAGGAAGGTAACTTGCTTGTTGTGGGTTTACGAGGGCATATATTCCGCAGTTTACGCAATGGTACTCCTTGGCAAGAAAGTGATAGCCAGGTTACCGCACTGTTAAGTGCTATAGTACTTACAGACGACGATCGTATATTCGTACTTGGAAATAACGGAGTGCTTTTAGAAAGTCGTGATGATGGCTCTACATTTACCAAACATATTCAAAAAGATGGTAAACCTCTTATCGCAGGGGTTTGGTTTAATAATAAAATTATCGCCGTCTCTGATGTTGGCATTAAAACTATTAACGTAACGAAGTAATTGTCATGAAATTTAATTCTATTATCAATGTTGTAGAAGCAACACTTTTCCGTCGTCGTTTAGCTGTGTTGGTGTTTTTTATGCTCACCAGCATATTTTTGTTGTTTCAAGCCAGCCAAATTAAACTTGATGCCGCTTTCACAAAACACATTCCACTAAACCACAGTTATATGAAAACCTATTTAGAACATAGGGCAAACTTTGGTGGTGCTAATAACGTTTTGATCTCAGTTTGTGATACCAGTGGAGATATTTTTAACCCTGAATTCTTTACTGCTTTAAAAGGCGTACATGACAAACTGTTTTTTATTCCAGGGGTTGACAGAATTCAGGTTAAATCTTTATTTTCACCAAGCACTCGTTTTGTTGAAATTGTCGAAGACGGCTTTGCTGGTGGTCCGGTTATACCTGCTAACTTTCAACCTGATGAAGCTGGCTTAGCAATTGTAAAAGGCAATATAGAAAAAGCAGGCATTGTTGGTAGTATTGTTGCCGATGATTATAGCTGTTCAATGGTTAAGACTTCATTGATGGAAATTGACCCAAATACGGGCGAAAAGTTAGATAGTATTGTGCTTGCTGCACAATTAGAAAATGAAATTCGTGGTGAATTCGAAAAAGATAATATTTCAGTACATATTATTGGCTTTACTAAAATGGTGGGTGATGTAGCTCAAGGAGCTAAAGGTGTTGTGACCTTTTTTGCCATTGCTATTGCTATCACAACCTTGATGGTATTTTGGTTTTGTCGTTCAATTTCCCTTACCATTTTGCCTATCGCTTGTTCATTAATCGCGGTTGTATGGCAGCTCGGTATGCTATCGACATTAGGTTTTGGTTTAGACCCTATGTCAATCTTAGTACCATTTTTAGTCTTTGCTATTGGCGTTAGTCATGGTGTGCAAATGATTAACTCGGTCTCTAAAATGGTTAATAAGGGCAAAAGTAGTAAAGAGGCTGCGCAACTAAGTTTCAGAGTATTACTCGTGCCCGGTGGTATTGCTTTACTATCTGATACTGTTGGCTTTATGACCCTATTATCAATTGATATTGGTATTATTCGTGAGTTAGCTATTACAGCATCTTTAGGTGTTGCCATGATCATTTTGACTAACTTAGTATTGTTACCTTTGTTAGTTTCTTATATGAAAGTGCCAACAAAAAATGATACAGCAAAAGAAAAAGCCACTTCAGGTACCGATGGTATTTGGCACTTAATGTCTACATTTGCTACGCGTAAAGTTGCTATGTTTATTTTAGCGTTTACTGCTGTACTTTATATCGTTGGCTATATAAATGCGCAAGATATGAAAATAGGCGAATTACATGCCGGTGCACCTTCACTGCATGAAGAGTCACGTTATAACCAAGATACCTTTTTAATTACGGATAAGTACGCTATTAGCGTCGATTATATGTCTATTATCGTTGAAACTACCGCTGATGCTTGTACTTATTACGACCAGATGAGCGTTATTGATCGGTTCCAATGGCGTATGGAGAATGTACCAGGTGTTCAATCAGCTGTTAGTTTAGCCTCAATCGCAAAAATCGTTAATGCAGGTTATAACGAAGGTAACCCTAAATGGCGCGTTTTATCACGTAACCCACAAACCTTAGTACAATCAATCGCACGAGTACCATCATCAAGTGGACTACTCAATAGCGATTGTAGCGCTATGCCCGTTATTTTATTTTTGAAAGATCATAAAGCTGAAACAATTAACAGAGTCGTTGATGCTGTTAAAGTTGTGGCGAAAGAATTAGGTAATGATAATTTAGTCTTCAAATTGGCTTCAGGCCCTGTCGGTGTAATGGCGGCAACTAATGAGGCAGTAGAAGCAGCTCAAATACCTATGATGCTTTATGTTTATGGCGCGGTAATTATTTTATGTTTATTAAGCTTTAGAAGTTTACGAGCTACCATTGCTGTCGTTGTTCCTCTTTATGTTGTGTCAACGTTAGCACAGTGGCTTATGACAGCGCTTGATATCGGCTTAACGGTATCAACATTACCTGTTATTGCATTAGGCGTAGGTATTGGTGTTGATTACGGCATTTATATCCTCTCAACCATGAGTGTTAAACTGCGAAATGGTGCAACCGTTCAAAGTGCCTATTTTGACGCATTGAAAGAGCGTGGTAGTGCAGTATTAATTACGGGCGTAACTTTAGCTATTGGTGTGTCGACTTGGTTTTTCTCAGATTTAAAATTCCAAGTTGATATGGGCATACTATTAACCTTTATGTTTTTAGTTAATATGATTGCAGCTGTACTGGTATTACCAGCTATAGCAGCATTTCTCTGGCCTGAGCGAAAATAAATTATAATTAATTAATAATATAATTATGCATAAATAAACAAGAAAATGGCCGAAAGGTCATTTTCTATTTATAACTTCTGAATAAACAACTGAATGTTTTCATATCAAACACATAAATAAGCCATTTTTAAAGTAATGCATCTAAAATAGTGCTCGCAATCGCCCGAGTTTATTAATAAGATCAAGATTCTAGACTATTATTCTATAAAGACTAGAATCAAATAATCATTTCAAGCGTTTTATCCAAAAAGGAAAAAGGCATGGCGTTAGTAGACGGTTTACCTTCAGTGATACTTTCGAACGTAGCACAGTTAATAGAAAAAAAAGTTCCAGCGGGAACAGCACCTCTTGTTAAGCAGTTTGCAGAGTTGCTTTATAGAAATATTTCAACCTTAGATTTAGATCATAGAAATGATAGTGACATGTACGGTGCCACGCTAAGTCTTTGGAATACATTAAACGATCATCAAGATGATAACCCTGTTATTAAAGTTTTTAATCCACAGGTTTCAAAAAATGGTTGGAAATCTAGCCATACTATAATCGAAATTATTGTTAAAGATATGCCATTTTTAGTCGACTCTGTGCGCATAGCTTTAAGTCGATTGAACCTAACACCCCATTTAATGTTAAATTCACCAATTAAAATAATTCGTGATAACAAGAAAAATATTACTAAACTTTCTTCTTCTGTTGACCAATCGTTTACATCGACTTCGGTTGAAACGGTATTTTTTATCGAGATTGACCGTCAAAATGACACAAAAGTGCTTTCAAGTATCGCCAAAGAGTTGCACTCAGTAGTGAGTGATATTGCCGTAACGGTAAGTGATTGGAAACCAATGAAAGCGCGTTTAAGCACCGTAATTGATGAAGTTAAAAAAGCTAAGTTACCTTGTTCATCTGAAGAACATAAAGACAGTATCGATTTTTTAGAGTGGATTTTAGCCGATAACTTCACTTTACTAGGCTATCGTGCATACCATATCAAAGCTTTAGAAGGTGATATGGCATTAGAGGCAGATGTTAGCTCTAGTTTAGGTTTAATGAACCAATATGACGGCACTAAAGAACGTCTTATTTCTGAACTAAGTGAATCTTCTAGAGAAATTGCTTTAGGAAAAAATTTATTAATTTTAACCAAAACTAATTCTAAATCACGCGTACATCGTCCTGCACACTTAGACTATATTGGTATTAAGCGCTTTGATGATAAAGGTAACGTTATAGGAGAAGAGCGCTTTGTTGGTTTATTTGGCTCTGCTTATTACACAAATAGTGCGCTGCATTTACCACTAATTAAATCTAAAGTGGCTGGGGTTTGCAAAGACTCTGGTTTTGCTGAAGGAACACACGCGTACAAAGCGTTGATCAATATTCTTGAAACTTACCCACGTGACGAAATTTTACAAAGTTCACCTGCTGAATTATTGAAAAACGTTCTGGGTATATTCCAAATGCAAGAGCGTGATTATTCAGGCTTATTTATGCGCCGTGATGCTTTTAATCGCTTCTATTCATGTATGGTTTATGTTCCGCGTGAGCGCTATAACACCGCGCTACGTATTAATACACAAAAGCTATTACAAGAAGCGCTAGGCAGTAATGAAGAAGTAGAATTTACCACGTACTTCTCAGAATCAGCACAGGCACGTACGCACTATATCGTTAGAGTTAATTCGACAAAAGCAGACATTAATGTGAAAGAAATTGAAAAGAATTTAAACCATGCTGCACGCAGCTGGGATGATAACTTAGCTGACGCGTTAAATTCGCATAAAGGTGAGGCTAAAGGCAAGGCGTTAAGCCGTAAATATATCAACTTTCCACAAGCCTATAAAGATGAAGTATTACCAGGTACCGCGATTGTAGATATTGAAAAGTTTGAAGCGTTAACACCTGAAAATCAACTTGAAATGCTGTTTTATCAGCCACAAGAAGAAGATGCTAACAGCCGCTTTGTTAAATTAAAGTTATTCCATTCAGGTGACCCTATACATCTATCAGATGTTTTGCCAATGTTAGAAAACTTTGGTTTACGTGTTATTGGTGAAAGCCCTTACGCGGTAAAAGCAGATAACGGTGAAGTTTATTGGATTTTAGATTTCTCTATGTTGCTAACAGGCAAGGGTAAATTTAATTTAGAAATTGTTCAGAGCTTATTCCAAGACGCTTTTGCAAGAGTATGGTCACGTCAATTAGAAGATGATGGTTTTAACCGTCTAATTTTAGGTGCTGAATTGGGTGGCCGTGAAGTTTCAATTATCCGTGCATATGCAAAATATGAACGTCAAATTGGTGGTACTTTTAGCCAAAACTATATTGAAGATACTTTTGCTAGATATCCAAGTATTGCCAAATTATTGATTAAACTTTTTAAATTACGATTCACACCTAATAAAAAGTCAAATGAAAAAGCAATTGAAAAAGTACACACGAGTCTTGAGTCTTCTCTAGACAGTGTTGCCAGTTTGGATGATGACCGCATTATACGTCGCTTTGTTGAAATGGTTAATGCGACTATTCGTACTAACTACTTCCAACCGCATGCTGTAACTGGTGAAAAATCTTACATTTCATTTAAAATTTTACCTTCACAAATTTCTGATGTACCACTTCCTGTGCCAGCATTTGAAATTTTTGTATATTCACCTCAAGTTGAAGGTGTTCATTTACGTGGTGGTAAGGTTGCTCGTGGTGGTTTACGTTGGTCAGACCGTCGTGAAGATTTCCGTACTGAAGTTTTAGGTCTTGTAAAAGCACAACAAGTTAAAAATACCGTTATTGTACCTGTAGGTGCAAAGGGTGGCTTTGTTTGTAAGCAGCTACCTGATGGTGACAGAAATGAAATTTTTGAAGCAGGTAAAGAGTGCTACCGTACCTTCATACGTGGTTTATTAGATATTACTGATAATATTGTCGATGGTGAAATAGTACCACCGGTTAATGTTGTGCGCTTAGATGAAGACGACCCATATTTAGTAGTTGCAGCAGATAAAGGAACAGCGACGTTCTCTGATGTTGCTAACGCTATTTCTGAAGAATATAACTTCTGGATGGGTGATGCTTTTGCCTCTGGTGGTAGCGTAGGTTACGACCATAAAGCTATGGGTATTACAGCTAAAGGCGCTTGGGAGTCGGTAAAACGTCACTTCCGTGAAATGGATATAGATTGTCAAACAACCGACTTTACTTGTATCGCTATTGGCGACATGGCGGGTGATGTATTTGGTAATGGTATGTTGTTATCAAAGCATATTCGTTTGCAAGCTGCATTCAACCATATGCATATTTTTATCGACCCAACGCCTGATGCTGCGAGTTCGTATGTTGAACGCGAGCGTTTGTTTAACTTACCGGGTTGTACGTGGGATGATTATAATAAAGATTTGCTTTCTGAAGGCGGTGCTATTTTCAGTCGTCATTCAAAATCAATTAAGTTGACCCCTCAAATTAAAAAAATGTTGGGTACGCAAAAGCAAACTATGTCTCCGCTTGAATTAATGCAAGCTATCTTAAAAATGCAGGTTGATCTGTTGTGGAATGGCGGCATTGGTACTTATGTTAAAGGCTCGAAAGAAACACACTTAGAAGTCGGTGATAGAGCTAACGATGCCTTACGTATTAATGGCGCGGATCTTAAAGCTAAAATAGTTGGTGAGGGCGGTAACTTAGGTTTCACTCAACTTGGGCGTATTGAATTTGGTGCTAAAGGTGGCCGAATAAATACTGATGCGGTTGATAATGCTGGTGGTGTTGATTGTTCAGATAACGAAGTTAACATTAAAATTTTATTAAACGGCTTAGTGCAAAATGGTGATTTAACCGTTAAGCAACGTAATAAAATTCTATACGACATGACTGACGAAGTGGGTGATATCGTTATTGACGATTGTTACCGTCAAACTCACTCATTATCAATCACTGAATTACGTGGTGGTGGACAGTTAAAAGAACAAGCACAATTTATTAGTGAATTAGACCGTTCAGGTAAGCTAGACAGAGCCTTAGAGTTTATTCCTAGTGATGAAGAAATTGCTGAACGTTTAGCATTAGGTAAAGGCTTAACTCGCCCTGAGCTATCTGTGTTACTTGCTTATAGCAAAATGGTACTTAAAGAAGAGCTGGTTTGTCCTGAAATAACGGACAATGAATATCATCAAAGTTTATTGATTGAAGCGTTTCCTAAGCAATTGCAAGCAAGTTACAGTGCACAAATGCAAGATCATCCATTACGTGCTGAAATTATAGCTACACAATTAGCTAATAATATTGGCAACGATATGGGCTTTAACTTTGTTCATCGTATGAAGGAAGAAACTGGCGCAACAACGTCAGAAATTGCTAATTGTTATACGATGGCAAGTGCAGTGTTTGAGCTTTCAGATGTTTGGAAACAAATCAGTGATTTAGATAATAAAATTTCTACTTCAATACAAACAGAAATGCTGTTTCAGTTACGTAGAACGGTTCGCCGAGCGACACGTTGGTTCTTGCGTCACCGTAATAAGTCACTCAATATTGCGCAGTCTATCGCTTTTTATCATGAAACATTTGTTGAGCTCTCTAGCAATATTGCAAGCTTCATGATTGAAAAAGAAGCTGCACAAATTAAACGTGTTGAAACTGACTTAGTCAAAGCAGGTGTGCCAGAGTCTGTAGCACTTAGAATCTCACTATTGAGTACATTGTTCTCTGTGATGGATTTGGCTGAGATTTCAAAATCTGATGAAGTATCAACTGAACTAGCTACTGATCTTTACTTTAAACTTGGTGCAAGATTAGATTTACATTGGTTCTTAGACCAAATTACTTCTCAACCAGTGAATAATCATTGGCAAGCACTCGCAAGAGCGTCTTTCAGAGAAGAGTTAGATTGGCAACAACGTTCATTAACCTCTGTAATATTACGTGGTCATAAAGCTGAGACTGACGTAGATACTATGATTGAACGTTGGCTTGTAGAAAGCGCTCAACCATTAGAGCGCTGGCAACATATTTTGGCCGACTTTAGAATTGGTAAAACACATGAGTTTGCTAAATTCTCGGTTGCTTTACGAGAATTGATGTTGTTAAGTTTACACTGCGACCCAGTGAAATAAGTGTTAAGATCCCCGCCATGAGCGGGGATTTTTTTGTTTCAATTTTATATCAGGTCGATTTCTCGTACGGTTCTTATTACATTTAATTAAAGAGGTATTATGTTTTACTCAGCTATTCGTAAAGTGTTTTTTAAATTCGATCCAGAAGCAATTCACGAATTAACGATTAAAGGCTTTAAAGCAACAGGTGCTTCGCCGCTCAATAAGCTTTATAAGCAAACTATACCCCATAAGCCTGTTGAGGTTATGGGCATTAAATTTCCAAACCCAGTAGGGTTAGCTGCTGGACTAGATAAAAATGGCGAATGTATTAAAGCGTTTGAAGCTTTAGGTTTCGGCTTTGTTGAAGTTGGTACCGTTACACCACGACCACAACCTGGTAATGACAAACCTCGTATTTTCAGGTTACCTGAGGCTAATGCCATTATTAATCGCATGGGCTTTAATAATAAAGGTGTTGATTATCTTGTTGACCAAGTAATCAAAGCCAAATACAGTGGTGTTTTGGGTATCAATATAGGCAAAAATAAAGATACGCCAGATGAAAACGCTAAAGATGATTACATTCATTGCATGCGCAAGGTTTATGATTTTGCCACTTATATAACGGTAAATATTTCTTCGCCAAACACACCTGGTTTACGTTCATTACAATATGGTGATGCGTTAAATGAGTTGTTATCCGCATTAAAATTAGAGCAAACAGCACTCGCTGAGCAATATGGAAAATATGTTCCTGTTGCTGTGAAAATAGCGCCTGACTTAAATGAAGAAGAAGTAAACTCTATTGCAGCGTGTTTAATTGCTAATAATATTGATGGCGTTATTGCTACCAATACCACGTTAGCTCGTGACAAAGTATCACACTTACCTTTTGGTAATGAGCAGGGTGGTTTAAGTGGCGCTCCTGTGAAAGATCAAAGCACTAAAGTTATTCAATTGCTTGCCAAAGCATTGGATAATAAACTACCGATTATTGGTGTGGGTGGTATTGCTTCAGGTGAAGATGCTCAAGAAAAAATAGCTGCGGGTGCAAAGTTAGTTCAAGTTTATACTGGTTTTATTTATCAGGGTCCTGAATTAATTAAAGACATTGTAAAAAGCTTTAAATAAGCAGCATACCGAATAATATAGCTAAACTCTGCAGAACGAACATTTTGATAAAAAATTATTAAACATCGAATTACTTTAGTTAAAACAAAAAGGCCATCAACGCTTGTGTAGTTGATGGCCTTTTTAATTTCTATTAAAAGCTAGTATTGCTATTTTGCTAGGTGGACGATTAAGATTTACTGGCTAAAATAGCTTCTAAACGTTCCATACGCTCTAAAAGTAACTGTAAGCTAGTATCAAACTCATTCACTGTTGTGGCGGTAAACATTTGTTGTTTATCACGACTCTTAGCATTGGCATCTAAGGTGTCTAATGCCGACGATAACTTTTTAATTTCAGCTTTTACACTGTTGACAGCGATCATCTGCTCTGAAACAGCATTAATCGAAAATTCTGTTGCCGTAATTTTGTCTTTTAATTCACTTAAGGTATTACTGTGAAGACTAGTAGTTTCAGAAATTTTATCTTGCTGTTGCCCCATCTTTATACTTTGTGAATTCAATTCTTTGATTTCTTTTTGATTTTTACGCCAAGCTGATGCCCAAAGTTTATCCATTTCAGAGAGTAATAATTCAGTTTTTTCGCCAATTGCTTCTAATTTAACTTTTAAAGCAATGGTAGATTCTCCCATCTCTTCGCCTGTAGCTGAGAGTTGGTTTTCTAATTGTTGTATTCGTTGCGAGCTAGACTCTACAACATTATTAACATTGACTTGTTGTTGATATAAGTACCAACCTGTACCTGCGAGTGCAACATAGGGCATTAACATTAAACATATTTTTGCCACAGAAGAAGGTTTTTTTGATTTAACAGCTTGCTGTGAATTGTCAGTTTTTTGTGTTTTTACTGAAGGGTCACGAGCAACTTTCACTTGATCTCGATCGATGTTAATTGTTGGTAATTCTGGTTCTACACGATTTGACAAAAGAGCATCCTACTAACGGTGGTTATAAAATTAATTGAATTATAAATTAAAGCATAAAGTAACTTTATAATATTTCTTAAATTTTGTACAAAAAAACCGACTAATAAGTCGGTTTTTATTTGATTAAACGTAATGTTAATTACGTTAGCTTTGATCAGTAACTGTCGTTATGCACACTTTGCACAGCTCGACCTGATGGATCTGCCATGTTAGTAAAGCTTTCATCCCAAGCTAATGCTTCTTGCGTGCTACATGCAACCGACTTGCCGCCGATAACACAATCAGCCGCAGTGGCTAAAGGAAACTTCTCTTCAAATACACAGCGGTAAAAGTAAGCTTCTTTACTATCTGGTGTATTTACTGGAAATTTAAAGCTAGCACTGGCAAGCTGTTGGTCAGTTACTTGTGATTCTACATAGGCTTTTAAACCATCAATCCACGAGTAGCCTACACCATCAGAAAATTGCTCTTTTTGACGCCATAAAATCTCTTTTGGTAAATAACCTTCAAATGATTCACGTAAAATCGCTTTTTCCATTTTGCCATTACCACACATTTTATCTTCAGGGTTGATGCGCATTGCAACATCCATAAAGTTTTTATCTAAAAATGGTACACGTGCTTCAATGCCCCAAGCTGACATTGATTTGTTAGCGCGAAGACAATCGAACTTATGTAAACGATCAAGCTTACGTAATAATTCTTCATGAAACTCTTGAGAATTTGGCGCTTTGTGGAAATATAAATAACCACCAAAAATTTCATCAGCACCTTCACCAGAAAGCACCATTTTAATACCCATGGCTTTAATTTTTCTCGCCATTAAGTACATAGGTGTAGACGCACGAATAGTAGTTACATCGTAAGTTTCTAGGTGATAAATAACTTCTCTAAGTGCATCTATACCTTCTTGCTCGGTAAAGACAACACTATGGTGTATCGTACCTATGCTATCAGCAACGGTTTTTGCAGCAATTAAGTCTGGAGAACCGGCTAAACCACATGCAAAAGAATGCACTTTCGGCCACCAAGCTTCTGATAGATCGTTTTCTTCAATACGTCTAGCGGCAAATTTTTGTGTAATTGCAGATATTAATGAAGAATCTAGACCACCAGAAAGTAATACACCGTAAGGTACATCAGTCATTAAATGACTTTTAACAGACTCTTCAAGCGCTTCACGAATTTTTTCTTTGCTGGTATTGTTATCTTTAATTGCAGAGTATTTTTGCCAGTTACGTTGGTAATATTTTTCAAGTTTACCCACGCGACTATCTAATACATGCCCTGGAGGAAACTCTTCTACTGTTTTACAAATCGGCATTAACGCTTTCATTTCTGAGGCAACATAGAAGTTACCTTCAGCGTCATAACCAGTATAAAGTGGAATAATGCCCATGTGATCACGAGCAATTAGGTAACTATTATCAACTTCATTGTATAAACAGAAAGCAAACATACCTTGAAGTTTATCGACAAAATCACTACCAAATTTTTCAAACATTGGAATAATAATTTCGCAATCAGACGCCGTTTGAAAAGGGTAATCAGGTGTATGCTGACTGGCTAATGTTTTATGGTTGTAAATCTCACCATTGACTGCTAAAACTTTTGTTTTATCAGTATTATAAAGTGGTTGAGCGCCATGTTCAGTGTCAACAATAGATAAACGTTCATGCACTAAAATTGCATGTTCATTGTTGTAAATGCCAGACCAATCTGGACCACGATGACGAAGTAAGCGAGAATATTCTAAAGCTTTAGGACGAAGTGCGTCTGCACCTGTTTTAATATCTAATATACAAAATATCGAACACATTGAAGTGCTACCCCTTTATATTTATTAATGACAAATTGTGTGATGGATACGTCAGCTAAATTAGCTGAACCGTAAATTGCGGTTTTATTTCAAAGTAAACCTTAAGCTGTTCACAGATAAATTATCGCTCAGCAAACCTGCTGTTGGTACACTTTGACAGTATTTGATAATAAATCAATAGAATTTTTACTCTAAAGTAATAAAAAACCATAATCACATGTGCTTTCGGAATAATAAACGCTAGTGTTAAAAAAATAGATACCTTAATATGTTGATGAAAATAAGCAAAAAATTCGTTTTTTGAACTTAAATTTACTCAAAATAAGAGCTATCAATGTTAAGCACTATAAAAAAAATAAGTATAAAGTCTTTGGCTATCGCTATATCACTAGGTTTAGTGTTTAGTGCTCAGAGTAATGTCGTTAATAATACTGAACTCACCGTTGAAGAATTACGCATAGATAAAGCCATTAAATCAATGCCTGATGTGGCATTAAGATTAAGTGCACGTGTCGACGAGTTCACTCAACAAGTAAATCAGGCCACTAATTATACCGTACTTACGCAGTTAGTTATCCGACATGGTACAGGGCTATGGCTTGATGCTAAAACATCCTTTAATCAATTAAATGATGTTGATGACCGTCCACTTTATTGGGCGCGCATACAAATGAGCAAGGCACTGCGTTCATCTAAAACATTTGCAGAGCTTTTCTCTAATCAGCAAGAAAAACTATTATGGTCACTTGAATTGATTTCACGTGGGCAAATGGATATTAAGTTTGATAAAAATACCGATAAAAAAATATTACTGACCGGCTTTGATCCCTTTTTTCTAGATAAGCACATTGATCAAAGTAACCCGTCTGGTGTTGTAGCGCTTTCGTTAGATGACATCGTGGTTAGCATGGAAGGGCAAACGGCAGAGATAGAAGTGTTAATTGTACCGGTACGATTTGCTGATTTTGACCAAGGCATGATTGAAGAACTGCTCAAACCTTATATTGCTGATAAGTCAGTTGATATGGTGTTAACGGTTAGTATGGGCCGAGAAAATTTTGATTTAGAGCGTTATCCAGCATTAAGACGCAGCGCCAACGCCCCAGACAATCTTAATATATTAACCGGAGCGACAAAAAGTAACCCACTGGTACCTAAGTTACATAACACTGAATTACGTGGGCCTGAATTTGTTGAGTTTAGTTTACCGATTTCATCAATGTTAAAAGGGTCAGGTAAGTATCAAGTTAATGATAATCGTAAAGTATCGACCCTTTCTGGTGGTACATTTAATGGTCAAGCACTTGTAGATTTAATCAAACAAACATCAGTTAGCGGCTCTGGTGGCGGCTATCTTTCAAACGAAATTTCATATCGTAGTATATTGTTACGTGATCAGTTTAATCTAACATTGCCAGTTGGTCATATTCATACGCCAAGAATTAAGGCTTATGATCAACAAGCATTAACCGATATTATTAATCAAACAAAAAATATTATTACTCAGGGTGTTGCAGAATTATAATGAAGTAATTTAAACGCCAAGGCCTTGTAATGTTTAATCATACTTAGAATAAAGAGCCATTAAATAAGTTTTAGAATTCTAAGCAAGGCACGTGCAAAAAAAATTACTCGTAGAGTTCAAAATTGAGACAAAAAAAACGCTAACCTAGTTAGCGTTTTTCATTTCTGACTTCGTAATAATTACTCAATACACAAGTTTTGCTGAGTATTAAAAATATATAGCGCGTTAAATATTATTCGTAACATCTACCGATAGCTTCAACATCTGCCCTGGTTGTAAATATTTATTACGATTAAGACTATTCCAACGCTCAATATCTTTAATTTTTACATTAAACTTGTCGGCAATGCGGGCAAAAGAATCTCCTTTGCGAACACGATAATGAATGTTTCGTATTATCGCTTTTTCACTAGGTGTTAAGTTTGTTGTCGAAACTTCTTTAACCGCAGTTTTTTGCCAGATAACTAATTTTTGTCCTGGTTTAATGGTGTCTCTAGGTGCCATAGCATTCCATTTAGCAATGCTACGCGTTGAAACATTATAGGTACGGCTAAGATCCCAAAGCGTGTCACCTGACTTTACAATATGTATACGCTTTTCACCGGCTAACACTTTATTTTGTGTTTTAGCTAAACGTTGATTTTGTGATAACAAGTAACTATCTAGTGAGGCTGTTGCAACAGGTATTAATAAATATTTACCGGCTCTTATTTGATTACCTTTAACGTTATTAACTTGCCTGATTAAATCAATTTCTGTATTAAATTTTTGCGCTATTTTACCTAGACTGTCACCATTTTTAATTTTATATCGTTGCCAAGCTAAGCGCTCTTTTTTACCTAATTTTGCTAGGCCTTGCTCAAACTTCTCTATTTTATGGTTAGGCAATAATAAATAGTGTGGACCGTCAGGATCTGTAGCCCAGCGATTAAAGCCTGGATTAAGTCGCTGTAATTCTGTTAATGACAACTCAGCTAATTGTGCTGCTTTAGCTAAGTCGAGTTGTGAGCCTATATCAACTTTGGTGATCACCGAGCTGTTATCAATTTCGTGTAGCTTAATTTTGAGTTCATCGCTTCGCTTAACAATGTCAGCTAGCGCAAGTAACTTAGGTACATAAGCACGGGTTTCTTTGGGTAAATCAAGTGACCAAAAATCGGTAGGCAAGTTTTTCTTTTGGTTTTTTCTAACCGCGCGTCTTACTCGGCCTTCACCAGAGTTGTATGCTGCTAAAGCAAGCATCCAATCACCATCAAAAAATTTATTCAAATATTTCAGGTAAGCAATTGCACCTTGAGTTGAAGCAACAACATCTCGGCGTCCGTCGTACCACCAATTTTGTTTCATGCCAAAACGCTTGCCGGTGCCAGGAACAAATTGCCACATACCAGAGGCACGACCATGTGAGTATGCAAAGGGATCAAATGCACTTTCAACAATTGGCAATAATGCTATTTCAATTGGGATGTCATTCTCTTCCAACGCCTCAACAATATAAAACAAGAAAGGTTCAGCGCGTTTTGCTACGCGTGTTAGGTAAGTAGGGTGTTTTACAAACCAATCTCGTTGACTAGCTACACGTTGATTTTCTGGAATTGGTAGTTTTAAATTACTGCGAATTCTCTGCCATACATCATCAGAAAAATAGCTTTCTTGGTCGTTATTACCAAGGTCAACATTGCCATCGGCAATAGGGTGAATTACATCAATCGCTTCATCAACCAGTAATGCCTGATTTATCTCAGCTGCAGAAGCTACGTCAATAAGTGCTTCTGCTTCTAAATTAGTTTCATGATTATTCGGTTGATTTTGGTTCAATAATGATTGGCAACCGGACAACAAGAGAACGGTTGCTACAGATAGAGTTATATACTTCATGCGGTGTCTATTTGAATTTACTTGGCGCCAGTGTCACTTATTTAGTGCTGTTATTCAAGATTTGTACAATGAAAATACCTTAGAAATTGTCTTTCCAAGCACGAATAATGGTAAAAGCATCTAATTTATTGTTAACAGCCGTTTCACTATACTCACCAGCACTGGTCATTAAACTTGCCTCATGGCTGCGCAAAAAAGGATTTATTTTCTTCTCAAGCATGATTGACGTTGGAATTGTCGCTATATTATTTTCGCGTTTTTGCAGTACTTGATTGTAATAATGCACCAGTTCGCTATTGCAAGGTTCAACGGTTAAGGCAAAGTTCAGGTTAGCTTGCGTATATTCATGTGCGCAATAGACGTGAGTGCGTTCAGGTAGGGCACTAAGCTTTTCTAAAGAAGACAGCATTTGTGCTGGTGTACCTTCAAATAGTCGGCCACAACCACCTGAAAACAAAGTATCACCACAAAATAAGTTATCTTCTGATAAATAAGCTATATGCCCACTGGTATGCCCAGGAAGATCAATTACGCTAAATTCAAAATCTAAGTCTGCTAACTTTACGGTATGGTTTTCATTTAAGGCAATATCACAGTGAGGTATATTTTCACTCTCTGGGCCATATATGGTTAATGGCCATTGCTTATTTTTGCAATACTCAACTAGTTTGTTAATACCACCAACATGGTCAGCGTGATGATGTGTGATCAAAATGGTTGATAATTGTAAGTTTTGCTGTTGAATAAATTCAATGCATACATTGGCGTCACCGGGGTCAACTAAAGCCATATTGTTACTGTCGTGTGACGAAATGGCCCAAATATAGTTATCTGAAAACGCTTTTATCATCGAAACTTTCATTTTAGTGGTGCTTTGAGTTTGCTGCATCTGTAGCTCCTGAGTATACTGACGATATGATTATACTGATTTTTCTAACTGTTTAATATAATGAAACCCGCACTAGCGTTTAGGCAACCTGATTTTCCAACATCATGGCAGCAATTGCCTAATGGTGAGCTCATTGTGGCTAACATAAACCAAACACTATCACCTTGGTGGTCAAAGTTTTTTGGTTATCATTTGCTGAAAATTGGTGCCTTGAGTGGCGAAGTCGACAGTTCACAAAGTCTAATTAAACATCAATTAACCTTAAGTAATCAAGCTGAGAAGTGTAACTTAGTAGGTGAAGTTGATGATTTACCATTACAAGAACATAGCGTTGATGTTTGCGTGTTAGCGCATGCGTTAGAGTTTTCGTTAGATCCACATCATGTAGTTCGCGAAGCTAATCGGGTATTAATACCTAATGGCTATCTTGTTATTACAGGCTTCAATCCATTTAGTTTAGTTGGATTAAATCAATTTATTCCCTATAGACGAAATAAAACCCCTTGGAATGAAAGACTATTTTCACCAATGCGGGTGAAGGATTGGCTCCATTTAATGGGGTTTGAAATACAACTGGATCATCGCTTTCTACATTCAACTTTAGCTGGGCAAGTCACGCAAGGCGTATTGAGTAACCATTGGCATAATATTGCATCGCGCTACTTTCCAAGTTTAGGCTCTGTTTACGTTATTGTGGCGAAAAAAAGGGTATTACCTTTAACACCTATTAAACCTAAATGGCAACTCAGACCGCGCTTTGAACCTGTCAAAGTCCCTTCGATGAACTCATCGAGAAAAACAATAAATAAATTAACTAAGTAGTGACTAATTTTGTGTCATTATTTAACATAAATAGCTAATTAAGGTCAAAATTACCCCATGCAACTTCATGAATTTGAAAACTATTTAAACACCTTACTCAAACCTGAACAAATTAAAGACTTCTGTCCTAATGGTTTACAGATCCAAGGAAGTGATAATATTGCTAAAGTGATTACGGGCGTAACAGCAACTCAGGCATTAATTGATCAAGCTATTGCTGAAAAAGCTGATGCTTTAGTCGTACATCATGGTTTTTTTTGGAAAAATGAAAGCTATGTTATTCGCGGTATGAAACATAAACGCATTAAAGCGTTATTGGAAAATAACATCAATTTATTTGCCTATCATTTACCTTTAGATATTCACCCAATTTTAGGTAACAACGCCCAATTGGCTAAGTTATTTTCAATTAATAATGTTGCACCATTAGAGCAGGGCAATGCCTTAAGTGTTGCAGTTCGTGGTGATTTTACAGATGAACTGAACCCTCAAATACTTGAACAAAGAATCAATGAAAAGCTCAATCGTAAGTGTTTGCACATAGCGCCACCGTCTAATAAATTGATAAAAACGGTTGCTTGGTGCAGTGGTGGTGGACAAGGTTATATCGAGTTAGCCGCAGAGCTTGGTATAGATGCTTTTATCTCTGGTGAAGTTTCTGAACAAACCACCCATGTAGCACGCGAAATGGATATTCATTTCTATTGTGCTGGTCATCATGCTACTGAACGTTATGGCGCAAAAGCATTAGCCGATCATTTTAATGAACACTTACCGATAAAGGCCAAATTTATCGATATTGATAATCCTGCGTAAAGTAGGGCTTTCACTCATAAAGTTAGAGTAATGGTTTATGTTTAATTGTTTAATTGTTTATGATTCAAAAGTAGTATTTAAGGTCAGTTAAATACTACTTTTAAGAGTGTATATATTAACTTTTAATCCATTGCACTATGCGACCTAAGATTTCATGCCAAGCCATACTGGTTTGCTGTAATTTTTTCGCACTTGGAAGATAATACTGCCATGGTGTGAGATGATTATTTTTAACCCACGGACTTGCTGGGGCAGCAATAGCGTTTACACCATATTTTTCAAAATAAGCCATGGCCCTAGGCATGTGGTAAGCACTTGTTACTAAAACAACATTTCTCTTGAGTACACGTGGCGCGATTAATTGTGCTTCTTCTTCCGTGTCTTGAGGAAAGTTTTCAGTAATAATTTTGTGTGCTGGAAGGCCTAACAGTACCGCAGCCTGTTTAACTTTTTCTGCATTTGAACTGATATCGCCACCTGAAAATCCTGAGGTAATTATTTGTGCTTCCGGATGAAGTCGATAAATACGGACAGCTTCAACTAATCTTGATAGCGAGCTAGAATTTAACTGACCAGTCGCAGGTAGCTCATCAATCGTAGTATGACCACCTCCCAAAATAACAATATAATCAACAGGCTGCTTACTCCGTGTAAATACAGCATAGTTGTCTTCTAATGGCGCCATAATCGCATCAGAAACAGGCGGTAAAGTAGACAGCGTTAACAAAGACGTTGCCATTATTAATGCGATAAAGCTGACTTTGGGTTTTATCCGGTAAAATATAATGGCGAAAATTAGCAGTAATATAGTAATGCTAAGGGGCATTATTATTAAACTGATT
>NZ_JACGWF010000094.1:0-15463 GCF_014077595.1 Colwellia sp. 6M3
ATAGAATTATTACCATTAATTACTTTAGATATGAATGAAGATATTGATCCAGAAGAGCGATCACAAGCTTGGTTATCTGAAAACCAAGATCATTTATAATCGACTTACACATAACTTACTAACAATAAGTTAATATAAATAACCGTATTGTGTATAAGTCTGGGTAAAAGCTATTAATTTTCTATTATTATTCAGTGTATAGAATTTAAGATTAATCTCCCTGTGGATAACTAGCTGTTTTGATCATAGCTTATAAATGAGTTGATCAAGGTTTGATCACAACTATTAGTGGTAGTTAGTTAACTGTTTTTAATCAATAAAAAGCACTTATCAACAGAAAACAAGGATCCTAATAAGTAATAATAATAAGATCTTTAAATAGATCTTTATATATTATTTAACGATCAAGCTTAGATCTTTTCGTAAATTAGATCATTCCCCTTAGGCGAAAAAAGCGCTAAAATATCGCTCTTAATTTTTAAATAGAATAATCTAAGGTCATTAATTTATGTGGTATCAAGAGTCTTATGACGTAATTGTTGTTGGTGGAGGTCATGCTGGAACTGAAGCGTCACTTGCAGCTGCACGCATGGGATGTAAAACATTATTGTTGACCCACAACATTGATACGCTTGGCCAAATGTCTTGTAACCCAGCGATTGGCGGCATTGGCAAAGGTCATCTCGTTAAAGAAATTGATGCACTTGGCGGACTAATGGCCACTGCAGCAGATCACGCAGCGATCCAATTTAGAACCTTAAATGCTAGCAAAGGCCCTGCTGTTCGAGCAACTCGCATCCAAGCGGATCGAAATTTATACCGAAATTTTGTTCGTAATTATTTAGAAAACCAAGAAAATTTAACCATATTTCAACAACCTTGTGATGATCTGATTTTAGAAAATAATAAGATCGTAGGTGTATCAACGCAAATGGGCTTGAAATTTAAAGCTAAAAGCGTTGTGCTAACGGTAGGTACTTTCCTTGCAGGACAGATACACATTGGCTTAAACAATTACCAAGGCGGCAGAGCTGGTGACCCAGCAAGTGTTAACCTTGCTGCACGCTTACGTGATATGCCATTTCGAATTGATCGTTTAAAAACTGGAACACCACCACGATTAGACGCTAGATCATTAGATTTTTCAGTAATGGCCGAGCAACCAGGTGATGATCCACGTCCTGTATTTTCATATATGGGATCGGGTAACGATCATCCTGAACAAGTTTCATGTTTTATAACGCATACCAATGCTAAAACCCATGAAATAATAAAATCTGGTTTAGATAGATCACCTATGTACACAGGTGTTATTGAAGGTATAGGTCCACGCTACTGTCCATCAATTGAAGATAAAATACATCGCTTTGCAGAAAAAGATAGCCATCAAATATTTGTTGAACCAGAAGGGTTAAACACTCACGAGATTTATCCTAATGGTATATCAACAAGCTTACCTTTTGACGTACAAATGGATCTTGTTAGATCAATCAAAGGTTTTGAAAATGCTCACATAACCCGACCAGGTTATGCTATCGAGTATGATTTCTTCGATCCACGTGATTTGAAACAGACTTTAGAAAGTAAATTTGTTGAAAACTTATATTTTGCTGGTCAAATTAATGGTACTACAGGATATGAAGAAGCAGGTGCCCAAGGATTAGTAGCTGCCACCAATGCTGCTGCAAGGGTACAAGGTAAAGAAGAGCTGGTATTAACTAGAGATCAAGCTTACATGGGCGTTCTTATTGATGACCTAGCGACCTTAGGTACTAAAGAACCTTATCGTATGTTTACCTCTCGTGCGGAATATCGTTTATTACTCCGTGAAGACAATGCAGACATTCGCTTAACCGAAAAAGGACGATCGTTAGGTCTAGTGGATGATTTACGTTGGCAACGATTTAATGAAAAAATGGAAAATGTTGAACTAGAGCGTCAACGTTTACGTTCAACTTGGTTACAAAAAGATCACCCGGCTGTAGAACAAGTAAATAAATTACTGAAAACACCGTTAAGTCGTGAAAATTCTTTAGAAGATCTTGTACGACGTCCTGAAGTTAGATATGAAGATTTAGTTTCAATTGAAGGTTTAGGACCGGCAATTGCAGATAAACAAGCATCAGAGCAAATCGAAATTCAAATAAAGTATGCGGGTTATATTGATCGACAGCTTGACGAAATAGCAAAAAAGAAACGCCATGAGAATACTTTGATCCCACTAGATTTTGATTTTACCCAAATATCGGGCTTATCAAATGAGGTTGTTGCAAAGCTTTCAGATGCTCGTCCAGAAACTATTGGCAAAGCTTCACGCATTTCTGGTATTACTCCAGCAGCAATTTCGTTATTATTGGTTTATCTTAAAAAACATGGCTTATTACGCAAAAGTGCTTAAATAGTCAGCTTAAAAGAAAGATTTCGCCTTATGACATTGTCTGAACAACTCGTTGCTCTAATTAAAGAAACCTCACTTGAGGTTTCTACAGAGCAAGTTTCTTTACTTATCCAATATGTTGAATTATTAAATAAATGGAATAAGGCTTATAACTTAACCTCAGTGCGTGATCCAAAAGATATGATTATAAAACATATTATGGACAGCTTAATGGTTGGGCCGCTGCTTAAAGGTCAATCTTTTATTGATGTAGGCACAGGTCCAGGTTTACCAGGAATTCCACTCGCTATATTGTATCCTGATCGAAAATTCGTATTATTAGATAGTTTAGGGAAAAGAATTACCTTTTTAAGACAAGTTGTTTTTCAATTAAAACTGCAGAATGTAACACCGGTTAAATCAAGAGTTGAAGAATATCATCCAGAACAACCTTTTGATGGTGTACTTAGCCGAGCATTTTCATCTTTAATAGATATGGTAACTTGGTGTGAACATTTAGTGGGTGATAATCATGGGCGATTTTTAGCATTGAAAGGTATTTATCCCCATGAAGAAATATCCGTTTTACCTAGTAATATAAAGCTTGAAAATAGTTATACTATTGTTGTTCCTCAGTTAGAAGGCGAACGCCATTTGATTGAATTGGTTAAATCATAAATAATAATAAACTTTTGATCAGAAAGTAATTGAGGTTCCTGTGGGAAAAATAATCGCGGTTGCAAATCAAAAAGGTGGTGTTGGTAAAACGACAACCTCGGTCAATCTTGCTGCTTCTCTAGCGGCAACTAAACGGAAAGTTTTACTGGTTGATTTAGATCCACAAGGTAACGCTACTATGGGTAGCGGTATAGATAAATATGAAGTACCGGCGACTTGTTATGAATTACTCATTGAGGAACGTCCATTCGATGAAGTCGTTTGCAGAAACACCGCAGGTGTTTATGATCTTATTGCTGCCAACAGTGATGTAACTGCTGCAGAAATAAAGTTGATGGAAGTGTATTCTAGAGAACATCGCTTAAAGAATGCATTATCAAAAGTAAGAAAAGATTACGACTATATCATCATAGATTGTCCACCCTCTTTAAATATGTTGACGGTTAATGCAATGACCGCAGCAGATTCTGTTTTAGTACCAATGCAATGTGAATATTATGCTTTAGAAGGTCTAACAGCATTAATGGATACTATTTCACAATTAACAACAGTGGTTAATGGTAAGCTTCATATTGAAGGTATATTACGTACAATGTACGACCCACGTAATCGATTAGCTAACGATGTTTCTGAACAATTAAAGCGTCACTTTGGTGATAAAGTCTATCGTACGGTTATTCCACGTAATGTTCGATTGGCAGAAGCTCCAAGTTTTGGCGCGCCCGTTATGTATTACGATAAGTCATCTACTGGTGCAAAAGCTTATCTGGCGTTAGCAGGTGAAATTTTAAGACGTGCTGAACAGAAAAAACAACCTATACCGCAAGCAACTACTGAGTAGAAATAAGGAATATCATGAGTCAAACAAAACGTAGAGGTCTAGGTCGCGGTCTTGATGCATTACTAACTAAACCATCTGAAGATTCATCTGTAAATGCCAGTGAAAAAACAGAATCAGCAAATAAAAATGCAGAATTACAAAATCTTCCCATAGAGCAATTGCATCCTGGTAAGTATCAGCCACGTAAAGACATGTCTGCAGAAGCATTAGACGATTTGGCTAACTCAATTAAAGCACAAGGTATTATTCAGCCGATTGTTGTGCGCCCTGTTAGTGAACATAGCTATGAGATTATTGCTGGTGAAAGACGCTGGCGAGCTGCGCAGTTAGCAGAATTAGATACTGTACCTTGTTTGATTAAACATGTACCTGATGAAGCGGCAGTGGCAATAGCGCTTATTGAAAATATTCAACGAGAAGATTTAAATGCAATGGAAGAAGCGATTGCATTAGAGCGTTTATTAATTGAATTTGAGTTAACGCACCAAGAAGTTGCAGACGCTGTTGGAAAATCAAGAACTGCGGTTACGAATTTATTACGTTTAAACAATCTAAACAGTGAAGTAAAAACGTTACTCGAACATGGCGATATTGAAATGGGCCACGCACGAGCACTGTTAGCATTAGATAATGATATTCAAACTAACACTGCACGTATTGTTGTAGCTAAAGAGTTAAACGTTCGTGAAACTGAAGCATTAATTAAGAAAGTGCAACAACCTGCTAAAGAAGTAGAAGAAAAGCCTGTAGATCCTAATACTAAAGCGCTTGAACAAAGTTTATCAGAAAAACTAGGTTCAGCCGTTATGATAAATCATAATAAAAAAGGCAAAGGTAAATTAGTTATTTCATACAGTGACTTATCTGAACTTGATGGGATAGTTTCTCGTTTTAATTCTTTTTAGAAAATATATTATGAATTGGGAAGATTCATAATATATTAATAGCTGTAATGACAAATTAATAATTTAAAAAAGACAATATATTGGCTGTTGTATTAAGAATTAAGCTATTCAAAGCTGAAGTTTCTATATTGTATAATACCTTAGTAGTAATTTATTCATTTAGCAGGACTAAATAGCAGAATATGTGGGCAAAGCATGCCCTATTATGTTGCATTCAATCTGTAATTAAGTATACTTGCACGGCTTTTTAAGGATGTAATATCAACTTTAAAAAACTGAAAGCATTACGAAAAAAATCGTACGGAGTTTCTGGTGAGTTTATTTATTCACAATACGTTAGCTAAACCAGGAAGAAAATTTGCTTTTATGCAAATTTTTGTAACGATTATCATTGTTTTGACTTGCAGTGTAGCAACATATTTTATTTGGGGATTATCCTATGCTCACTCAGTATTAACTGGTGGCGCAATAAGTATAATTCCTAATTTTGTCTTCGCTCATAAAGCATTTAAGTATGCAGGAGCAAGATCGTCAGAAAAGGTCTTAGATTCTTTTTATAGTGGCGAAAAATTGAAAATTGTATTAACGGCCGTTTTGTTTGCGCTAGCCTTCAAATTTTTAGCGATAGAGCCAATAGCTTTTTTCAGCAGTTTTTGTTTAGTAGTGGCTTTGCCGTTATTAACACCATTTTTGTTTAAACTTTAATCATTGGGATAATTAATATGTCTTCAAGTGCGGGAATTACCAGCCAAGAATATATTAAACACCATTTAACCAATTTATCTGTCGGTGAAGGTTTCATGACCGTTCACATAGATACACTTGGTTGGTCGGTGTTTTTAGGTTTGGTATTTATCATGTTGTTTCGTTCAGTTGCAAAAAAAGCAAGTACAGGTGTCCCTGGAAAGTTGCAATGTGCTGTTGAAATGATTGTAGAATTTGTTGATGATAGTGTTAAAAGTACCTTTCATGGTAATAACCCTGTCATCGCACCATTAGCATTAACCATTTTTGTTTGGGTATTGTTGATGAACTCTATGGATTGGGTACCGGTAGATTTAATACCGCGTATTTTTGAAATGTTCGGTGTTCATTACATGAAAGCCGTACCTACAACAGATCCAAACATGACCTTTGCTTTAGCATTGGGTGTATTTGTTCTTATCATTTACTATTCAATTAAAGTAAAAGGTATTGGCGGATTCATTAAAGAACTAACGACTCAGCCTTTCGGTCATTGGTCTCTTTACCCGGTTAACTTTATTTTAGAGATGGTTACTTTACTGGCTCGTCCGTTATCATTAGCACTTCGTTTGTTTGGTAACTTGTACGCTGGTGAATTAATATTCTTGTTAATTGCTACAATTGGTTTATTCCAATTGCCAGTACACTTTTTATGGGCAGCTTTCCATTTATTAGTTATCCCATTACAAGCGTTTATCTTCATGATGCTAACGATTCTATATTTGAGTCTAGCGCACGAAGATCACTAATTTGTAGGAAACAAATTAGCACGAATTTATTCGGCCCTTTGGGGTGTAAGGCAGGATGCCTGAATTATTAAATTTTTTGCCCTTGTTACTCAAAAGGTAACAAGGACATAAATAACAGTTTCAACCTTAGTTTTTTAACTTTATAACTTTACTTAAATAATCGGAGATAAATATGTTATATATCGCTGTTGCTTTATTAATCGGTCTAGGTGCTCTTGGTACTGCGATTGGTTTTGGTTTACTTGGTGGCAAATTCTTAGAGTCTGCTGCGCGTCAACCTGAATTAGCACCTCAACTTCAAGTTAAAATGTTCATCGTAGCAGGTCTTATCGATGCTATTGCAATGATCGGTGTTGCTATTGGCTTATACCTATTATTCGCAGTTGGTGTTCCAGCTTAATTTAAACGCGAATTTGAATAGGAGATACATAAATGAATCTTAATATAACCTTACTTGGTGAATTAATCGCATTTATCGTATTTGTAATTTTTTGTATGAAGTATGTATGGCCACCAATTATTGGTGCCATAGAAGCTCGTCAAGCAATTATTGCTGATGGTCTTGCTGCTTCTGACCGTGCCGCTAAAGATCTTGAGCTTGCTCAAGAGAAAGCTTCAGCACAATTAAAAGACGCTAAAGCGCAAGCAGCTGGCATTGTAGAAGCTGCTAAAAAGCGTGAAGCTCAAATAATTGAAGAAGCTGCAGTTAAGGCACATGCTGAGAAAGATAAAATCTTAGCTTCTGGTCATGCAGAAATTGATACTGAACGTAACCAAGCAAAAGAAGAACTACGTCAACAAGTAGCTATTCTTGCTGTTGCTGGTGCCGAGAAAATTCTTGAGCGTTCAATTGATGCCGCTGCACATAGCGACATTTTAGATAAACTTGTAGCTGAACTTTAGAGGGAAATGAGCTTATGTCTGAATTGACAACCATCGCTCGTCCCTACGCTAAAGCGGCGTTTGATTTTGCTGTCGAGGCAAATGCAATTGAAAGCTGGTTAGAAATGCTAGTTTTCGCTGCAGAAGTTGCTAACGATGACACCATTAAAGAATATCTTTCTGGTGGCGCGTCAGTAGAACAATCACAAGACATATTTTTGAAAGTCTGTGATGTTCAACTTGATAGCAATGGCCAAAACTTAATTAAAGTTATGGCTGAAAATAAACGTTTATTGGTGCTACCACAGGTTGTTGCTCAGTTTCGCGAATTAAAAGCTGAACATGAGAAAACACTTTCTGTGGATGTAACTTCAGCTGTTGAATTAACAGCTGAACAAGAAACTACATTATGCGCTGCGCTTGAAAAGCGTTTGGCTCGAAAAGTAAAACTTACTTGTAAAATTGATGCAAACGTCGTCTCTGGCTTAGTAATAAAAGCTGGTGACATGGTAATAGATGGTTCAGTACGAGGTAAATTGAGCCGCTTAGCAACAATAATGCAATCCTAACGGGGAACAGAGTATGCAACTGAATTCCACTGAAATCGCTGAACTGATCAAGAGTCGTATTGAACAGTTTGACGTAGTTAGTGAAGCTCGAAATGAAGGTACTATCGTTTCTGTAACTGACGGTATCATTCGTATTCATGGCCTTGCAGATGTAATGCAAGGTGAGATGATTGAACTTCCTGGCAATCGCTTTGCTATCGCGTTAAACCTTGACCGTGATTCGGTCGGTGCGGTAGTTATGGGTCCTTACGCGGATCTAGCTGAAGGCGTTAAAGTAAAATGTACTGGTCGTATTTTAGAAGTACCAGTAGGACGTGGCTTATTAGGCCGCGTTGTTAATACACTTGGTGAACCAATTGACGGTAAAGGACCTATCGATAACGATGGTTTTGCTCCAGTTGAAATGATGGCACCAGGCGTAATCGATCGTAAGTCTGTTGATGAGCCTGTTCAAACAGGTATTAAATCAATCGATGCAATGATTCCAATCGGACGTGGTCAACGTGAGCTTATCATTGGTGACCGTCAAATTGGTAAATCTGCTATCGCATTAGATGCAATCATCAATCAGAAAAACACCGGTATTAAGTGTGTATACGTAGCTATTGGCCAAAAAGCCTCTACCGTTGCTAACTTAGTTCGCTCTCTAGAAGAGCACGGCGCGTTAGCTAATACTATCGTTGTTGTTGCTGGTGCTTCTGAAGCAGCTGCACTACAGTACTTGTCAGCATATTCTGGCTGTACTATGGGTGAATACTTCCGTGATCGTGGTGAAGATGCATTAATCGTATATGATGATTTGTCTAAGCAAGCAGTTGCTTACCGTCAAATTTCATTACTTTTACGTCGTCCGCCAGGTCGTGAAGCATACCCAGGTGACGTTTTCTATCTTCACAGTCGTTTACTTGAACGTGCTGCTCGTGTAAACGAAGCATACGTTGAACGTTTTACAAAAGGTGAAGTAAAAGGTAAAACAGGTTCTTTAACTGCCTTACCTATCATTGAAACGCAAGCGGGTGATGTATCTGCATTCGTACCAACTAACGTAATCTCAATTACCGATGGTCAGATTTTCTTAGAATCTAACCTATTTAACTCAGGTATTCGTCCTGCTGTTAACGCTGGTATTTCTGTATCACGTGTTGGTGGTGCTGCTCAAACTAAAATCATCAAGAAGTTAGGTGGTGGTATACGTTTAGCATTAGCACAATATGCCGAGTTAGCTGCGTTTGCTCAGTTTGCCTCAGATTTAGATGACGCTACACGTGCTCAATTAGAGCATGGTCAACGTGTTACTGAATTAATGAAGCAAAAGCAATACAGCCCATTGTCAGTTGCTGAAACAGCTGTATCTTTATTTGCCGCAGAAAAAGGCTTTTTAAATGATATCGCAATCAACAAAGTTGTTGATTTTGAAGACGCACTACGTTCATACGTAAACAATGAACACGCTGAGTTGATGGCTACAATCAATGAAAAAGGCGACTATAACAAAGATATCGAGTCTGGTTTAGCGAAAGCGATTGAAGCTTTCAAAGCTACTCAAACTTGGTAATTTAGTTAACCTTTTCGGAGAATAGTCATGGCCGGTGGTAAAGAGATAAAATCGAAGATCGGAAGTGTAAAAAATACACAGAAGATCACCAGCGCGATGGAAATGGTTGCAGCTAGCAAAATGCGTAAAGCGCAAGATAGCATGGCTGCATCACGTCCATACGCTGAAAATATGCGAAATGTGATCGGTCACATCGCGCTTGGTAATCTAGAATATCGTCATCCATATATGGAAGAACGTGAAGCCAAGCGTGTAGGTTATATCGTAGTCTCAACAGACCGTGGTTTGTGTGGTGGTTTAAACATTAACTTGTTTAAGCAAGTACTTGCTGATGCTGGTAAACAGCAATCAGCAGGCGCCGAAGTTGAATTTGCCGTAGTGGGTTCTAAAGCTACTTCATTTTTCAACAATATGGGCGCTAAAGTCGTTTCACAAATTTCGGGATTAGGTGACAACCCTTCACTTACTGACTTAGTTGGTAGTGTAAAGGTGATGTTAAATGCCTATGACAATGGTGAGATAGATAGATTGTTCATCGTATATAACAAATTTGTTAATACGATGACGCAAAAACCGACAATCGATCAACTTTTACCTTTGCCTAAGTCAGATGATGACGCTATTAAGCATCGCTGGGATTACATTTACGAACCTGATGCTCAAGCAATACTTGAACATTTATTGGTTCGTTATACAGAATCTCAAGTATATCAAGGTGTGGTTGAAAACCTCGCATGTGAACAAGCCGCTCGTATGGTTGCAATGAAATCTGCAACTGATAACGCGGGTGACTTAATTGATGATTTACAATTGGTATACAACAAAGCTCGTCAAGCAAGTATTACTCAAGAATTGGGTGAAATTTGTGCAGGTGCAGCAGCGGTATAAGCAAAGGTTCTTTGTTTATTTTTTAGTAAATAAGAGCACAAGATTAGAGGATTAAACATGAGTACAGGTAAAGTCGTCCAAATCATTGGCGCAGTTGTGGATGTTGAATTTCCACAAGATGCTGTACCTCAGGTATATGACGCGTTAAACATAACTGAAGGTGACCTTTCAGGCTTAGTACTAGAAGTACAACAGCAATTAGGTGGTGGTGTAGTTCGTGCTATCGCTATGGGTTCATCAGACGGTTTGCGTCGTGGTCTGAACGTAGAAAACACAGGTAATAACATCCAAGTACCAGTAGGTACATGTACGTTGGGTCGCATTATGAACGTATTGGGTGAGCCTATCGATGAAGCTGGTCCAATCGGCGAAGAAGAAAAGTGGTCAATTCACCGCGCAGCGCCAGCTTATGCTGACCAAGCGATGTCTAATGAACTACTTGAAACTGGTATCAAAGTAATCGATTTAGTATGTCCATTCGCTAAGGGTGGTAAAGTTGGTTTATTCGGTGGTGCTGGTGTTGGTAAAACCGTTAACATGATGGAACTTATTCGTAACATCGCGATCGAGCATAGCGGCTACTCAGTATTTGCTGGTGTAGGTGAGCGTACTCGTGAAGGTAACGATTTCTACCATGAAATGAACGACTCTAATGTACTTGATAAAGTATCGTTAGTTTACGGTCAAATGAACGAGCCTCCAGGAAACCGTTTACGCGTAGCGTTTACTGGTTTGACTATGGCTGAAAAATTCCGTGACGAAGGTCGTGACGTATTATTTTTCGTAGATAACATCTACCGTTATACACTTGCTGGTACTGAAGTATCTGCATTGTTAGGCCGTATGCCATCAGCCGTTGGTTACCAACCAACACTAGCTGAGGAAATGGGTGTTCTTCAAGAACGTATTACGTCAACGAAGAAAGGTTCAATCACTTCAATCCAAGCGGTATACGTACCAGCAGATGATTTGACCGATCCATCTCCAGCAACAACCTTTGCTCACTTAGATGCAACTGTTGTATTGAGTCGTGATATTGCTTCGCAAGGTATATACCCTGCCATTGACCCACTAGATTCTACATCTCGTCAACTTGATCCATTAGTAGTTGGTACAGAGCATTATGAAACTGCCCGTGGTGTTCAATCAACATTACAACGTTACAAAGAACTTAAAGATATCATCGCCATCTTAGGTATGGATGAGTTATCTGAAGAAGATAAATTAGCAGTGAATCGCGCACGTAAGATTCAACGTTTCTTATCTCAACCGTTCTTCGTTGCTGAAGTATTCACCGGTTCTCCTGGTAAGTATGTATCACTTAAAGACACTATCAGTGGCTTTAAAGGTTTACTTGCAGGTGAGTACGATGATTTACCTGAGCAAGCTTTCTACATGGTTGGTTCTATTGAAGAAGCAGCTGAAAAAGCTAAAAACATGTAATGAAGGCTGGTGACTAAAAGCTATTAAAGTTTGCAGTCACCAATTAGGAGGTCAAAATGGCAATACCAACTGTTAATCTGAATGTAGTAAGTGCTGAAGAGGAATTATTCTCTGGTAGCATTTCATCATTACAGATCACAGGTAGTGAAGGTGAGCTAGGCATTATGCCTGGTCATGCACCTTTACTGACCTCACTAAAACCAGGTATGGCAAGAATTGTTAAGGAAGATGGCGTAGAAGAAATTATCTATCTTTCTGGTGGCATGCTTGAAGTTCAACCAAATAACGTTACCGTGTTAGCTGATGTAGCAATACGCGTTGATGACTTGGATGAGCAACAAGCACTTGAAGCTAAAGAACGCGCAGAGAAGCACTTAAATGATCATGGCGGCGACGTCGATTATGCTGAAGCTGCTACTGAATTAGCTCGTGCTGTCGCACAATTACGTGTTATACAAGCTACAAGCAAAAAATAGCTAACACTAAGTTTTAGTGACTCATAAAGCGACTTTTACTTCGGTAAATAGTCGCTTTTTTATTACTTAAAATTTAAATTTATACTACAAATTAACGGCATATTTTTGTTATATATAATGAAAATAGCTGATTTATACGACTAGTCTAAAGTAACTGAGTCACTTATATCTTCTAGCACTTAGTTCAGTATAGATAAATCCCTTCAAAGCATTATTTTTAAACGACTACAATAATTTACAATTAAACTTTATCAATATAGTAAGCTCAGAACTAAGTAAAATATTTACGTCATCTTTAAATGAGCAAAATATGCGATAAAGCGCCATTTTACGCGCCCAAATTAATAGATATATTAAATGTTGATAGCTAAACTAAATAAAACAGATATCCATAAGAAGTAAAAATGAATAGTAATAAATTATTGTGGAGAAATAATTCACAGCAATACGGTGTATTGAGCAAATTATTACACTGGATTTCAGCATTAAGTGTCATTGCTTTATTTGCTTCGGGTTATTGGATGGTTGAGTTAGATTACAGTAGTCAATGGTATATACGTGCACCCCATTGGCATGAAAGTGTCGGAATCCTTTTAATCGGATTAACATTATTTAGACTATTTTGGCGACGAATTGCAGGTTCACCTAGTTCAATAGTCAGTCACAGTAAAATTGAAAAGAAAGCTTCAGCTTTAATGATTTTTCTATTATATGCTGCTCTATTTTCTGTATTAATTTCTGGTTTTTTGATTACCAGTGCTAATGATAAAGCGATAGCTGTTTTTGATTGGTTTAACGTATCTCCTTTAGTGTTAGCGATAAAAAATCAAGAAGATATTGCCGGCTTAGTACATTATTACGTAGCATACGGGATAATTGTATTAGCAGTACTGCATGCAGCTGCAGCTTTAAAACATCACTTTTTTGATAAAGATAACACGCTTAAACGAATGACGAAGTCTTAGTACACACACTCATAAACAATTAAAGGAATGAAGATGAAAAAAATTATACTTGCGAGCGCTTTATTAGCCACAAGCACTTTAATGCCAGCTTTTGCAGCTGATTATATTATCGATACTGACGGTGCACATGCCTCAATAAATTTCGAAGCAAGCCATATGGGCTTTAGTGTGCTTGCTGGCCGTTTTAACGATTTTTCAGGCAAGTTTTCTTATGATAAAGAAAATATATCAGCGTCAAAAATAACGGTTACTATTGATACATCAAGTTTTGACTCAAATCATGCAAAACGCGATAAACATGTTCGCTCAGACGACTTTTTAGATGTTAGCAAATATGCAGAAGCTACATTTGTAAGTAACAAAGTGATAGATAAAGGCGAAGGTAAATTGGCCATTGCAGGTACATTTACAATGCATGGTGTTTCTAAACCATTAGTTATTGACGCAGTAAGAATAGGTGAAGGTAATGATCCATGGGGCGGTTACCGTGCAGGATTTAGCGGTACGGCTACTATTGCAATGGCTGAATTTGGCTTTAAAAAAGATTTTGGTAAAGTTGATTTAATTCTCCATATTGAAGGCATTCGCCAATAGAATTTTGTTCTGATTAACAAAAGGGCTTAACGCCCTTTTTTAATGCGTAAAATTCAATAAAATATAGTACTGCAAGATATTAATGTCAATAAAAGGATTAATCTATTGATTTATATGGTATTTATTTGTATTATGTTTTGGCTTTTTAAAATCACCTTAATAATAATAAAATATGGATATATCATGAATAAAACTAAAATATTAATAAGTTCTATAGCTATAGCTTTCTGTGCATCTTCTTTAAATGTATTAGCCGCTGATAAAACCCCTGGCTCTGGTCCAAATCCATTCTCAGACTGTGGTATTGGTGCTGCTCTATTTAAAGATACAAAATGGGCTGCGGTTACATCTAATGTAATTTGGGATATTGGTACAACAGCTGTTACTTCTGCTACAGCAAGTCCAGAAACATGTACTGGTGCAAATGTTATTGCTGCAAAATTTATTATTGATAATTATGATAATATCGTAGAAGAAATTGCTGAAGGTTCAGGTGATCATTTAGCATCTATGTATGGTGTTCTTGGCTGTGACGATAGTGTACAAACTGAAGTTACTGCCAATATTCGTAATGGTATGGTTCAAGCCATTAATCAAGCCGATTACCAAGAACAAAACTTGGTTCAAAAATCTTCTGCACTTTACAGCATAGTTAACAACTCAACTGTTGTTGGAAACTGCGCAGTAATTTAATGTAGTTTTTACCTCTAATAAATAGCTGCTTCTTAAGCAGCTATTTTTATGTCTGAATAAAACCTTATGCTACTAAGAATTATAATATTACTTGTTACGAGTTATTGCTGTATTTTCAAAATATATGCACAAAATAACAGTATACCCGCCTACTCTAACGAACTAATAGAATCTATATCTACATCAGAAAAATGGCAAAAGCTTATTAAATTAACGCCTAGCTCTGACAGTGAAAATAGTAATTTTGTTATTCATTCACAACGTTTTTATTTTAGTGAACTTTCCTCATTAACAGCTAAAAAAGAGTTAATAAATACGCTTAACGCATTTACGTTGACTGGAAATGAAAAAACGATTGCAGAAAACCCTCAATGTAGATTCCCTGCAAGGTATCATTGGCTGAAAAAGAAATTTGATTTATCTAATGTTAAAGCCGTCGTTTGTGATGACTTTCTTGCTTGGTCAAAGTTATCCTCAACACAATCATTGAGCCTGATTTTTGCTACTGGCTATCTGGGAAACCCAGCTTCTTATTACGGACATACGTTATTAAAATTAAACACGAATAAAAGCCAAAAACTTAATTTATTAGAAACGAGTGTAAACTTTGGTGCCAAAGTTCCTAAAAACGAAGATCCAATAAGTTATATGTTAAAAGGGGTTGTTGGTGGATACGATGGAAGTTTTTCGCATTCAAATTATTACTTCCATACACAAAATTATCTTGAAAATGAATTGCGTGATCTTTGGGAATATAAATTAAACTTATCTCAAGACGATTATTATTTTTTGGTTGCTCATATTTGGGAGTTAATTGAACAAGACTATGTTTACTATTTCTTTGATGAAAACTGTGTCTATAGAATGTATGAACTTTTTACGTTATTTGACGATATCGAATTACCATCAATAAAAGCACCTTGGGTGATCCCGCAAGAAGTTATAAGAGCAATTAATTCGGCTACTTATAAAGATAAGCCACTTGTTACTAAAATTAAATATATACCGTCCAGACAATCCAGCTTTTATAATAAATATTGGCAATTAACATCAACTGAAAAGCTGTTAATTACAAAAGTAGTAGAAAATACCAAACAATTAAAT
>NZ_JACGWF010000039.1:0-37925 GCF_014077595.1 Colwellia sp. 6M3
GAACAATGGAAAGTAAAACGTTAGCTATCGAGTTTGGTAAAAAAGTAAGAAATAAACGTAAATCTCTTGGAATCACTCAAGAAAATTTAGCACTTCTTTGTAAATTTGATCGAACTTACGGGGGAATAATTGAAAGAGGTGAGGTTAATATTACTCTTGAAAAAGTTTACCGGCTAGCAGCTATTTTAGAATGCGAACCGGAAGATCTTTTACCTTAAATTATAAGGTGAAGCAACAGGCTGGAAGTTAACGTGTTTGTAAACAGATTTAAAGCTTGACCTTGAAAAACTCAAAATCACAGCGATTTATTAATAATTTAATTTTGTATTGAGCAAGATGTATCCTCTATTTAATAAAGTTAGGACGTAGTTGTCCAATTGATTAAAAGAGTTCATCCTCCTCTTGAAAATGATCATATATAGTTATTTCTCAACCTTTCGATTTCTTTTTGCAATTTGTTAGCAAGTTTTCGTTGTTCTTCCGCTAGTTCTAATGCTCTTAAAGTTTCGATATTTTGTTCTTCACTTTGGGCCTTTAATTCTTGAATCAAAACCTCCTGCTGGTAGACTTTCGTCTTATATCCGTGCCTTGTACGTGACTCTAAATATTCTTTTTTTAATGTTTCCTTGCTCCTATGAGTCATATTTTGTGACACTTGTAAGGCTACAGCATTTTCTTCTTTCGTAAACCCTAACTCATCATTGATTGACGCTTGTATATCCATTTGTTCATTAGCATACCGGTGGCGAAATGCGTAAAGACTCTTTCCTTTCGGCCAATTTAATTTTTTAGTTATACTACTAAAAATCTTGCTTATTTCCTGAGCTGAACGTGGTTTTCCATTTTTTTCATTCAAAAATAAATGACCATCATATTGATCGAAGCCTGTTGTATTAATAAACTCATTAAGATCATTTTCTATAAATGAAACCACGCCATTCACTAGTGCAAGAGGAAATTTAACAGGCATGTTGTTACCTCCTTTTTGTCTGATGGGCGTAATATCTAGAGTAGAGTCACTTGTATTCATTAATTTTGACTCAACAGTATCTTCTCTAAACTGTAGCTTTGAAAAACCACTTAGTGTAATTGGTCTTGAACCCGTTTGGTCAACAATCCGTAACATAAGCATTAAGCTAGCTCGAGTATACCCTTTGTAGTTTACCCGTATGTAGTCATTAAGTTCTTCAAGCTCCCATTCTTCTGCTTTTTGGCTAGGGCCGTCACTACTTTCTCCACAGTTGTAAAATGATTTAGGGTAAAGCTGTTTTTGTTTCGGACCATCCTTTTTGGATTTCGCTTTATCACGTAATGGGAGTGCTGAGGTAATTTGATATTTATCCCCCTGTTCAGATTGAATACCTAATAAACTAGGGTGAAATCCTTGCTTTTGGGCCCAAAAATAGAATTCATATACAGGTGCTAGATAATCATGGTTGATGTTCCGTTTAGTTGTATTAGTATCTCCTCTCCACCTTGGATTATTAATTGATTGTGTGAGTTGCCATTTGGCATAAACGTCTAATAATTCATCGTTTACATCCATCCAATCGCGGTTATTATGTAATATATAGTTAAATAAGCTGCGGATAGCCTGCCGATAAGTTTCGATTGTACTGGCGTTATTTCCTTCTTTGATAATAAAATTTATGAAGTTTATTGCTGGCCAAATAACGTTACCTTTCATATCTTGGTATACGTAATAAGTAACTCTGTGCAAGTGGACTTTCGTTTCACTAATTAAATCAATTTGATTGCCTGTTTTTATATTCATAGGTTCCTCTTAACTTCAATCTTGGTTCCGATGTGGCGACAGGTATCACTTTGTTTAGAGCTTATGCTTTTTTCAATAAACTCATCATTACTGATCAAAACAATACTATTTTCTGCGAAAGATACAGCGGTATATAACCATGAATGATCTATTGGATAATTAGTATCCACGATCACGATAATGTCATTAAATGCACAACCCTGTCCTTTAATGACGTTAATACAATAAGCTAATTCAAGAGATGAGCAGTCTTCTTCTGTTAGGTACTTAGAGCCTTCTTCAAAATCTACCTTAATAATGCTCTCTCGAAAATTAACAGCTCTCTTCTGAGTGAATATTTCTGATATCTCGCCTATTGATCCGCTTGAAATACCGAGTTCTTTATTGTTCTTTTCATAAATTACTGGATCACCTTTAATAAAATTTTGGTCATTAATTTTTTTGGAATAATATTTTTTATTGTAAGTTCTAATTAGTTGGAGTTCTTGATTAATCTCTTGGCATATTCTGTCACTTGAGCTGAAAACCTGAGGAGGTTTACCCATTTTATTTTTGTCATACCAAACATTGAGTGCTGCTTTACACAGTGATTGTCTTGTCACATTTTGTGGGGTATGCCATGTGACTTTAGCTTCAGGACTTATTTGATAGGGGTATATATTGTTTTTAGCAGTCTTAATATCTCCAATATATACCGAGTGCTTAAATTGATTTAAATCGGCTTCACTTCCTAAATTGTAAGGTATATTTAGTGTGATAGATAAATGGGGGATAGTGGTTAACTGATGAAAGAATACGCCTGGCCCAATAGGTGGTAATAGTTTATCGTCACCAATTAAGCATAGGCGACAGTCATTGGGTAATATTTTTAACAAAACATAGGCTGTTACCGTATCAATCATCGTTGCGATATCGATGATAATTAGAGCTTGTGATAATTCACTTTTCTTAATCGAATCTTTTATGTGACGGATGAATGTAACTACAGTTTCCGACTTTATTCCATATTCACTAGCTAAACGGCTTACGGAATACTCAGTTGCACTCAATACAAATACTTTTCTGTTTTGGTCCTCATACTGTTGAATTATAGCCAACATGACCGTTGTTTTTCCAGTGTGTGGACCGCCATTGATGATTGATAAGTTTGATTTCAATGCAAGTTCAACAGCTTTAAGTTGAATGAAATTCAACTTAAATTCATTGATATTATTGTTGAGACTTTGATCTCTTTCAAAATCATTTAAAACGTTATTTTGTAAATCTACATTAGTGTTTGTTTTATCGCCAATAAGTGCATTCAATCGTCTAGCTACAGTTGTCTCTAAAGACCAGCACCCTAGACTTTGTATAAATCCTGTTAGATGATGTACTAATGATTCTTGTTCGCTCTGATGAATAAGGTTATAAATATCATGTTCAATTCCTTCATTGATTAAGCTATCTTGTACTATATCTATAGGCACAGCCATGTGGCCATTGGTATCGTAAGCCTGATATAAAATGGCTTCAATCGCAGAAATAATTCGACGAGGATCTTCTTTGTTTATTTCAAAATATTTAAATGCGATTGAGTCTAAAGTTCTCCAGTGGGAAAGAGCGTTCTGGATTGGCATGAAGCTTAACAACCGATAAGGATCACGATTAATATTCTCTATAGCTTGAAGCCCGAATAAATTAATTAATTGTGGTAGTAAACTAATGGATATATTTTTATTAATCAAAAAAGTAAGAAGTTTTCTTTCAAAGGCACACTGTTGCCAGCTTTGTAATAGAGATTCAGCCAATAGCTCAGGCATTTTTAATTTTGGATGGACCACCAATATTCTTGCTTCAACAGAGTCAAGAGTCTGCTTTAGTTTTTTAGGGAATGCATTATCAAGTTTTTTTACCCAGCTGTTGCTAATACCTACGAATGACTTGTTCTGAATGATATAATCACAAATTATTGATTGGTCGGTATTATTGTTAATCATTAGGCGTTCACCTGACTTCACAATAAACTGTGGACCGTATTTTCCATCGTTTTTATGTTCTCCTTCTACCTTCCATACATCATTGATGGAAGGAGGGTAATGCAAAACCGTATCATGACAAATAGTAGTAAATTTATAATGCCCAACCTTGATTCTAAACGTTGCCGAGTATCGTTCTCTACAGCGTTTAATCTTGGAAACACTAAGAACTACCCCTGTAAGGTTTGTAACAGATCCAGTTGTCTTGAGTAGTTTAAGTGATTTCATGATTCAGTATTAATTCACTATCAAGCTCTGAATCATCCTTCAGAACGTTATACGGTATATAGCGGCCAGTTAAAATAAGTAACTCCTCTGCTGCTAGGTTTCTCCGTAGCAACTCAGCATTTAATTTTGTACGTGTTAACTCTGCTTGAAGCTGGTTTATCATGTCATCTTTTTTATTTAATAATGCAATGACATCATCTTCTGTAACCTTTGTATTACTCTTTGATGAATCTATCATATTGCTTTGGGGGACAAACTTATCCTGAATTTTTATCCATAGTGTTTTTAATCTGGAGTTCGATTCCCAGGTTGACTTAGTGATACCAAATTTCCGGCTAATAGCGGACCGATTGGGTTTCCCTTTAGATTGAGGGATGACTGGATTATCTGACAACCAACGTTCCACAGCGTTAGCGTTTAGCTCCCCAATACGTTGCGTACTCATTTTTTTATTGCCTTTATTCACTTTCATTTATCTCCTAAATCGAAAGGGACCACATTTGTTTTTAGCGTTAATTTCTCTGGATAAATGCCACTTTCTTTACTGATTTTAAGTAATTGCTTTTGTAGGATAAGGTTCTTTTTTTCTAGTTCTAGAATTTGTGATTTTTGTTGTATAGCAGCTTTATTTCGCCATTCGATTTCGACTTTATGCTGTGACTTTAGCCCTTCTAATTTCTGTTCTGCAATGTAAACCTCTGCTGTAAGAGTATCGTTTTCAAGTCGCAGGCCGAGCATTTCATGAGCAATGGCCACATGATTTTTTTTTACGAGAGTAACGGTAGCTTCTAACTCTTTGACTTTACTTATTCGACCACTATCTCTTTGTATAAGCGCCTTTTCCTTTAAACGTATAAAGATAGAATTTATTTTTTTTGTACCTGTTACGCATTCTTTAATATAAGTAGGTGTTGCGTCCCAGGTTGTTGTCGAAGTCATTTGTGTTGGAATATTATACTTATTGATAATATCAGGATTATTCTTCGAACCATTCCAATTGCGTAAACCTGAAATAGATGTCGGAAAATATTCTAATTCAAATCCTCCGTTTTTATTTAACACACGGGTATTCTTGCTCGTTAAAGAGAAAGGGATCTCAGAGTTGAGCCAATTTTCAAGGATATCGATTTTCTGTTCAATACGTTTGATAGCTTCTTTACGTTGTATTTCCATGAGTTAACTCCTTTAAAAGCCAGTAAACAATGAATCGTTATGTTGCATAGTTCGTTCATGTTGAGTAACAACATGCTCTATGTTGTTAGCCTGTTCTGTTGCTTGCATACGTTCAAGTGGCATGTAATCCTCTCCATTATTAGCCACTGCACGTAAGTGCATTAAATCCTCTTTCATTATGTCTAAATGACTCTTTTTTACATCTTGGTACGCACAACCTTTACATTGTAATGGGTCACACGGTGCATCATGTGATTTAGGCTTGTTAGGCTGGCGGTGGCAGCTACTATGCGGTTTTGGTTGGTTCTTATGACCGCGTTCACTTATTATTTTTGCCATTTCTAATGATTGATTATTAGGTGTCAGTTTACTAAATGTAGCTTTATGCTTCTTTTTCATATGCTCATTAAACTTTACGCTTTTGTGTAATATTTTGAATACTCTCTTTAAAAATGAGGGGTATCGACCTGCCATGCTTTTGGTTCCCATCATTAAGTCTAAAATATCTGAAGCAGTTTTCTCTGTATCGACCTCTTGTATGATTTTATCTAATGCCTTGTTTTCAGCCTTAACTAATATCGCTGAAGACGTTTCTTCTGGTTGGTTCAATTTGACTTTTTTTTGTAAAGTCTCATGTGTATTTCGAGCTACCGGATCGGTAACGTAAACTTCTGTTACTTCGGGATCTATATGGCCTAATTGGTGGCATAAAGCGAGTAAGTCACGATGTTCGTATTGATAATGGTAAATGATGGCGTAAATTCGTCGGAAAATATGTGTACCTTTTGCTAAACCAACATCATCACCGAGGGCTCGTTCTAAAAATTTATTTCCGGTGTAGCTACTGTCTTTTCCTTTATTAAATTGATACTTCAATGCACTCATATTATTTTTGGCATCTATATTAAATCGAGGAATATTAAATAAACCGTTATGTCCGTGACTATCCCAAGACTTTTTTAGCTCAAAAAGAACTTTCAAAGCTTGAGTACTGCTTTTATTTATCGTGTGCCAATATCGTCCTCCTTGTTTTTCGTTATAGAACTCGGCTTGGTACCAACCAAACTCATTGTATTTACAATGAAAATGTTCTTCTTTCGCTATACCTATAATGGGATCGCTAATTTCAGCCTGTCGACGAGCATTGTATATTTGTAAGATTATGAAACAAGCAGACATTAGGGCGGTAATACATTCCGTTAGTGTCCATTTTTCTGAGTTTGTTTCTTTGGTTCTTGGGCCATCACGGGATATCTCAAATCCCATAGTTTTTTCAATGTCGTTAAGTGACTGGGATTCGGCCATTCTCTTCGGATAAAGAGTATCTATAATATATCGATTTCTTTGATATCGATTTTTACCTTGACCTTTTTCATTGCGAAGGTCTGTTATTTCTTTGACGGCTTTAATAATTAATGGAGAGGCTTTATTTAGCCAAAGGCTTGCTTCGCCTAATAATTTTATTACCTGCTCGGTACCAATGTTCTTCGTTCTGCCTGTTGGTTTCCCTAATTTATTACTAAGGCTATACGGGTCTTTAAAGGGAAAAAATGAAATAGAATCACCGCCATCGACCCTCGAAAGTGAATTCCATTGGCCAAAAAGAGTATTGAGGGTTTTAGCTGATGGTTGTGATAAGCCCATTGTGCCTTTACCTTCGAAATAATCAATAACACTTATTCCTGAACTTCTTAGTTCATGGCCGACTAATTTATAAAATTTATTTGGCACCATACCTTGGAGGCTGCTAGTGCCAATCATTTTTTTAATTAATGATAAATTTAGAGATCTGTATCCATATTTTTTAGTTGGTTCAGTAAGAATAATCTTAATTAGTTCAATATCGTTTTTGATATTTTCCCACAAAATATCAAACCTATTAGGAAGTTGTAATAAATTAGGAATCCCTCCTTTTTTCATTTCGTTACAGAAACTTTTAATGTCCGATTTAGAAATAGTCCCAAGTTGGTAATGATCCTTTAGTAACGCCCATTCTATAAATTTAATTATATTACTCATTACTGACGTTGCTCCCCCTTTTGTAAATGAGGGTGTATGACCAACTCCTTGAGCATAAATATCAATAGCGTTAACAATAGTCTTTGCATGATGAGGGTACAATAATAGAGGAACAGGGTGTTCAAAGCCCCCCGATCCAGGTACCCAAATACCAGCTAAATCTTGTTCAATAGTATATGTATGCCCTTCAACGGTACTAGAAAAATGTAACACAGTTTCTTTTAACGCTAACTTCTCGTCATCTACAGACAGTTTGCTTGCTGTTTCTGCTATTCGGTTAAAGGTATCTCTTTCGAATAAGTTAACCTCTTCCAAGGATAAAAGTTTAATATTATTCATTCATCACCAGATAATTTAGTTGTCAAAAGTAGTTCTGCCGCTCGGTAAATTTCAGGGTTAGCTGTTTGAACAAAGCGAGTTAATCCGAAAGTAAATCGCATTGCTGGGGCTATGTACTCATCAAAATATTCACGGGTGTATTTTATTATTAATTTGTCATATCTCTCTATGAACCAACGCTGATGCCTTAGGGTATGTACAAATTCTTCAATGCTAATTAATACTTTATTGTGTGGGCATCCATTGTTTGAGTGGCATTTTCGGCCACTACACCATTGCTGGGATTTACTTGGCTTATCTATAGGGGCCCAAATATCAACACAAGTTGAGCCATCAGGTAAAAGGAACCATTGTGGCAAATCAACTTCATCGCTGGGGGCTCCTAATAACTTTAAATCTATATCACTCTCTGGTATTCCATATTCTTGTAATGCTTCAGCTCCTAAGTGTCTGAAAGTAACTGTTGCTTCTAATCTACGCTGAAAATCTGCATTGTTGGCATCATAATAAATTCGAGCTAATGGATGGTCTACGTAACCCGCTGTTGTTTTCATTTGTGCGTGATTTCGTTCAATTTGACTTTGATGGATACTTCCATCCACACCTTTTCTGACATTAATTTGATGCTTAGCTAGCTGTTCAATCCTGAATTTAGGTAGTTTATAACGTAGTATGAAATCATCAATTTGACTCGCATTTAAAAAGGTAAATCGTGTTGAGTCAGGTGTTTCCCAGATAGATTCAGGGTTAAAGCCAAGTTCTTTCATATTATGAAAATGCAGTGAAATTAACTCAATGGCTTCTCTAACTTCCTTATCGGTATGAGTAACTTCAACGGGCGTTGTTTTTTTCTCAACTTTATCCTTGTAACCCTGAATAAAAAAACTAGTGGTCGGTAACGGGTAAGGTAGATCCCTTCCTTGCAGAGAAGCAATTACATCTTTATTCCAGGTAGTGTGGATTATTAGACGAATAAAACAGATCAATAACACTGGTCTTGGAAGAATAAATGGCGTCCAGAAAAAGGATTTCATACTAGAGCCATTATTCTTAAACCAGACTTTGAAATCAGGATTTATTAGATGGCTTTTTCCTTGGCAATAGAGAATGTCATTTACCGGAGTATTGGCACGTAACTGCAAAAAAGCTCCAAGTACTATTTCACGTCCGAATGTATCTATATAACTTATCAACTGAGTTGTTTTATTTTTTCTATGTTCCCTTGTAGTTTGACTAACCCAACTTTGAACCTCTTGAGGGATATTAACAGTAAAATTACCGTTGTTATCACGATTCACAAGAGGGCTTAGTTCGTCTCGTAGCTTTTGATATAAATTCATTTCTTCTTGAGCCGCTTTTATTATGGCAACAATGGGAAGTTGATAATATTCACTGATTTTATCTTTAAGGTTACTGATAGAGTCAAAGTTATCCATGGCAGGAGGAGGAATAACCTCTCCACTTGTTTCACTGATGGGAATAATTAATTCAATGCTTTTACGCTCTTTCCTTGATGAAAACTGAGTTTTAAAACCGCATTCATTTATTTTTAATCCACTTGAAATTGAGTGCGAGTTTATGGATAAAAACCTACGAAAACCTTCAGAAAATTGACCTTTATCGTTTCGGTGACACCCCTCTATAATTTTTTCAAGTCGTGTAAAGCCTTGTCTAACATTGCGTTGATTCAGTTGTTTTACGGAAGATGTAAGTAAGTAATGTAAGCTGGAGTTAGCTTGATGTTCTTCAATAGAAATGACGGACTCATTAAACTTATCATTTATTATTTTTACCATTAGCTTAATGTTATTAATTTCTGAACCAAAAATAGGAGAATTAAGAGATTGTCTTGCTAGGTTATGTAGTGCTACATTCAATACCCCATCATTGGATAGAATCTTTTTAATTGGTAATATATCCAATTTAAAATCACTCAGCACCACCTTCCCATTAATTTTATTTGTTACTTTAAATAGAACATTTTCTTGTTCAGGGAGTTCGGAAAAACAACACTGATAGTTAAGCGCAGAAATGGTCCTTCCGTCGTTAATTGTCTTATTTTCCAAGGAAAAAAGCTCCATCAAAGCATAAAAGTCAGATTCTTTATCTTTACTTTCTTTGAGTTTAATTAATTTCTCTATAGTTTGAAGTGCCTGCACGACTTTAGTTCTGTTGCATACTTTAAGTGGGGTACTTAAAAAGTTGCCCACATTAAGAAATGGTGAATTTGGGTACTGGTGCTTCAAGATAAAATTAATCAATGCTTCCCATTGTTGAATCTTTACTTTAGAGTAATTACTCACTCTACTTTTAATAAAGAGAAGAGCTTTTGTTAATAGACCGTCCGGTGTATAAATCGCAGGATTAAGGTATGTATTGAAAGAAATATCAATACGCTGATTATCAGCCATTTCTCCATGAATTCTTATAGGGGGAACACACTTTACCTCACCATCACGATTAAACCTCGTTGTGAATTGATGCTCATTTATAGAGCTTTTACCAGCGATTTTACCCGTCCATTTTTGTAGAAAAGTACGTAACAGGGCACTTTTGTGTACTTTAGTCTTTTGGGTTGTTGCCGCATCAGAATCCAGCATGGACTCATATTCTATTAAACCACTAATAATTATGGCATCTGTGATATTAGCCTTGTCACTATTGAGTAAATTTTTTAATTTTGGACAGCTATATTGTGAAATATCACTTAACTCTTTTCTTAACTCAATAGCTATGTTGCATGACATTGGGGTACTTTCAGAAACTTTTAAACACTCGATAAGTAAACTGTGAGGTAACATGGTTCCAGGTAAATAGTTAGAGTCAATGGGGACGTATTTAACTGATTCGTTATCACCATGTACAAGTTGAAGGGTATACTCCCGTTCAGTAACATATAGAAAATTACCGTAGTCTGATAACCGACTAAATAAAACTAGGCAATCAAAGGATTGGCCGTTATAAATTTTCCCTCCGTATTTATTCAAAAAGGCCATAAATCCATTAACTCCTGTATGCGCATCCTCTCTACAGGATAGAATTGATATCATTTCAGCGTAGAAAAAATAGATATCACTTGGCTTTATATCCTCAGGTGGTGCCAGCAATAAAGTTCGCGTAAACGGGATGTTTTGATGATTGGCTAAAAAAACAAGTATTTTTGATACTGATATTCTGGACACATAGCTTTCAAGTGAATTACTATCAGTAGATAAGTTGTCCCACTTTGAATTTGAGAAACAGGTGTAAAGCAAACCATCAAGTGTTAATAGTTTAGATATTATAGGGCTGTTAGTATCTATAATTACACTAGACTCTCTGGTAAGTACCACTTTTGTTTTTTCAAAAAACTCACTTACTACTTCCGCTAATCCACCATACTTAGACAGAATATCAAATAACTCATTAGTGACTTCTATGTCATTTGTTTTTACGTGTTTGCTGATGACTTTATTGATTTTTTCAGCGTATTCAATGAAATGTTCTTTGGATACATAATCATGTTCTTCAGCTAAAAAAAAGCAATCAGCCTTTAAATTATTACCAGTTAATATGACCTTTAATGCTGTACGTAATAGTTTGAAATTTCTATATTTAACCGGGTGGTCGTTAGATTTTAAAGAATATTTAATTAATGTTTTAAATAAAAGCGAGCACTCATTCAACGGACCAAAATTTACGTAGTAATATCGAACAGATTCATCTACTAATACTTTGAACGTTAAGTATTTTTCAGCTTCATGTAAGTACTTATTGGCTGGGAACTCTGAATTACTAATAAGGTGGCTCGGTAATCTGTATGGCTCAAGAGAGTGACCTGACTTCGTACTTCCTCCTAAGGTTAATAAGTTAAATATTTCATTAACCCTTTTGATAACGGACTTTCTTTTACTACGTTGTAATGTCTCTTTTAGTTGAATAAAGGCCCGTAGTATATCTGTAGAGTCCAAAAGTTCAGGGCTACTGTTAAATAAGTAAAGGATAGACTCTGTATTTTTTTCACTAGCTATAACTTGTAATGTGATAAGCCAACTTTGGGCTTTACTCCCCTCAACCCAAGTATGTAATGAATTCTCTTGTACTTTGTTCAAACTAATAGATAGCAAACCTGTTGGCTGTATAACCCCCTGCAAAGTATCAGGGTCAATAATGGTATGTGAACTTTTATTGTTTCTAGGGTTTACTCTGATTACATATATATCAGAAGAAGAGCATGGCACCTCTGCCATGTTTAGTGGCTCTTTTATGCTAAATCGAGTTTGAAATGGACAACGAGCTATAGGAACATCACCTGACAAAATAGAGCCTGTTTCAGATATTAAACTTCGAAATGCAGAACTCAAATTTCTTTTCTTAGTCATTGGATGCAAGTAAATGAGACGCTCCACTTCTTTGAAACCTGATATTAATTCTTGCACCAAAAGTTCATTTAATGGGGTAAGGAGTAGGTTATAAATATAAGGGGAGTTTAAGTTTTCGATAGATATATTTAAGACTTTTTTCAGCGCAAAAGCAGCCGTTGTTGCAAAGCGCTTCTCCCGAAGTAATCTAATTATTGCTGCAAGTAATGACTCATCATGTATCAAAAAATTGGCAAAATCGGTTGATTCAGGCTTAAGCATATATTCGTTTTTAATTATTTTCATACAGGAAATCATCTGAATTCTCCTTGAATACCTTTCCTTTACATATTATTTTATTAAGCTATTATTTTAAAAGATATTTTATTTATCGCTCGGTCTCTGTTAATTGTATTTTAGCACACCTTAAGTCCTTACTGGCATTGGCCACAGCATTAGAACAAGTTATTGAACGTGGGTTGTACGATAAAATTATTGTCACGCGCAGTACACCTGAAATTGCTGAATCTATTGGCTTTTTACCTGGTACCGAAGAAGAGAAAATGGCACCTTGGTTAGCGGCAATAACCGACTCGCTAGAAGTATTGCACAAACAAGATGAAAATATGAACGGCAGCCTTAATTACATTATGGAAAAAGGCAATATTCAGTTTAAATCGGTAAATTTTATGCGCGGTCGTAGCATTCAAAATGCATTGGTGTTGTTAGATGAATGTCAAAACCTTACTGCCTCACAACTAAAAACCATTATCACCCGTTGCGGTGAAGGCACTAAACTGGTTTGCTCTGGTAACTTAGCGCAAATTGATAGTAACTATTTAACGGCTGTTACTTCAGGACTTACTTATATAGTTGAGCGTTTTAAAGACTTCCCTGGCAGCAGTAATATTAATTTAAATGGTGTTGTGCGCAGTAGATTAGCGGCCTTTGCGGAAGAAAACCTCTAGTAACTCAATGTTTGTGCCATGTACTATCCGTTTAAGTTAGTATTTGGATTTAGCATGGTTAATTTTTCAATACTATCCTATGTTGCAACTTTGATTTACTATTAAGTGATTAATTTCAAGGTTCATCATTGATACAAATTACTTGGCTAATATTTAGCGATAAATATGTGCTTATTCGTTTTTAATTGGCATTATCAAGGCTTCTCAGTGTTAGCAGAAAACTCAAAAGAGCAAATTTTTCAACGTTATAATAAATCAGTTGTCGTGGTTTTTTCAGGTATTATGCTGCTAACGTTCATTATCACGATTTATAATTATTATATTGCTCGTGAGGAACACCTTGGCGATAAATTAGTTGAGATGAGTAAATACAGTACTCAGCTTAATAATAAACTTACCAGTACGGTTGAAACCCTAAATGGTATTCGAGATTTAGCTCAATATTACCTACGCTTTCCAGAAGAATTACCCAGTAAAGCTCCCTTGCTGAAACAAGAAGGGAAATATTTTTATCAAAATAAAAACCGCCAAAACTTAATGACCAATAACCGTATTATGAGTGGCAACATCACAGGTGTTGGTCGTATTGATGTATTTAATCAATCTTTTATTGATGAGTTGATTATGGCTAATGCATTAACTCCTGCATTTGTTACCGCGCAAGAATCGATTAAAGCAGCGAACTGGTTATATTATATTTCAGTTAGGCGTTTTGTTAACTTATACCCTTGGGTACCTAGAAATATTTGGCAATATAGTGACCAAAGCTTAACTAATGATTTGATGTTAAAAATAAAGGCTTCAAAACTCAAAGATGAAACATTTTGGTCGCAACCCTATGTTGATACTGCTGGCAAAGGTTTAAATGCGGCATTGGGTGTAGGCGTTTATTTAGATAATGAAATGAAAGGGGCGCTGCTGATTGATATTAATACAGCGGGTCTATATCACTATTTACCGCAAGTAACAGAGCAAGGTCATGGTTATATTATTGTAGATAAACATAGCCACGTTTTATTACACAAAAACAATGCGAATTTAACGCTAAATGCCCATACCGCTTTTAGTGATGCTGCCCCCGAGAAATTAAGCGATTTTACCTACCAAACGTTATTAAATATGCCAGAAAGTACTGTTGTCGATAATTGGGTTGTGCAAAGAAAAAAACTCCCTGTTAATGATTGGATTTTGTTGGAATATCAACAGAAAGAAAGTTTCTTTTCAGCCATCAATCAACGTTTTATCACTATTTTTGTGGGGGTGCTTTTAGGTTTTTCTAGCTTATTTATTGTTGTTTATTATTTTACACATCGCTCATTTATTGCCCCATCAAAAAAATTCATCAGTCATATTGAGCATTGCTCTGAAGGTGATCCCGGTAAAATAAAACCTTCTGAAGAGTGGCGTCACTGGTTTAAAATTGTAGAAGATCTATTTGGTGAAAACCGCAGTTTAATGCAGCGTATGAAAGATCAAAATAATGAGTTAGATTTACGCGTAAAAGAAAAAACTCAAGCTTTATATCATAAGAGTGAGCAGCACCAGCGAGATTATGCATTGCTTCGCTCGGTAATGGATGCAATTCCAGATTACATTCTTTTTCATGATCAACAAGACCTACTCATTGGTTGTAATCAGGCTGTTGAAAAATTAGTTTTACAAAAAGAAGCTGATATTATTGGTGGGCAAATGTATGACTTTATTGCCAGTGATATCAGTGAAGAGGTTGCACAGTGTTTAGGAGAAAGCCAAACAAGTACTTCTCCAATTTCTCATCACCAAACAGTGTCGAGTGAGTATCATACTTACGAAGTTTATCATGCCCCCTTCTATGGGCAGCATAATGAATTACTTGGTAGTATTGTGCTAATACGTGATGTTAGTCAGCAATTTGAGATCAACCAAGCCTTGCAACGCGCTAAAACTCAAGCGGAAGAAGCAAACCAAATCAAAAGCCAATTCCTAGCAAATATGAGCCATGAAATACGAACGCCGATTAATGCTATTCAAGGTATGTTTTATCTTTTGCAGCAAAGTAGCCTTAACTCCGTTCAAGAGCAGTATTTAGGTAATGCGCAAACTGCTTCAGAAACTTTGCTTTATTTAGTCAATGAATTACTCGATTCAGCCAAAGTTGAATCAGGTAATATGTCAGTACATAAAGAACTGATCGAACTAGAGAACATTGTATCGCAAGCCATTAACCTAAATATTGCCGCTCTTGCAGGTAAAGATTTAAGTTTACATGTTGCTATTGATAGCCAAGTGCCATTACATATTCATACCGACACTATGCGTTTGGTGCAAGTACTGAGTAATTTACTGAATAATGCGATTAAGTTCACTGAGCAAGGCAAAGTAGTGCTGAGCGTGTCATTATCATCGGTTATTAGTGAACAAACCGACGCTAACAATGTAGCGATTTTATTTCGACTGAAAGATACCGGTATTGGCATAGAAAAATCAAAACATGCTGGGCTATTTGAAGCATTTAAACAAGCGGATGAGTCTATGACCCGTGTGTATGGTGGGACTGGGCTCGGTTTATCTATTTGCCAGCATATTGCGCATTTGTTGGGCGGTGAAATCTCCATTGACAGTGCCGAAGGGCAAGGTGCTGAATTTACTTTGTCGCTGCCTTTAAATGAGTCTAATGTGACCCGTTGTAATAGCGATTATTCTGAACGCTGCTTAACTAAGTTTACACCTCAGTTTTCGACAAGTGTTGTTATTAACTTTGGTGTTAATGTACCGGAAAAATTACGCGAAAACTTTGCTGATATTTCACAAAAAATTATCGACGTTTCAGACCTTAATGCGTTAAACGAAAATATGGATGAAGCCGCTAAAATATTGTTTGTTGATAGTAGCCATTATCCGCAAGGTTTTACAAAAGACAACTTAGCAATAATACAAAAAAACGTAGCTGTACTCGCGCTATGCCAACCTACTGCCAGTATTATATCAACAGCATTGCTTGAGCAGTTAACTCGACTTAATATTAATTATTTGTTGCTTGAGATGCCATTGTATCGACAAGTTATTACGAAATTAGCAAAAGCCCTAGAGCAGATAACAGCAAGTAAACAGCAGATTGTGCAAAGCGCTAAACCAGAAGGTATTAAGTCGATAGTTGATAGCTTGTCAGGACTTAACATTTTGTTAGTGGAAGATAACCTTGTTAATCAATTAGTCGCGATTAAGTTATTGGAGTCAATGCAGGCTAAAGTGGTTATTGCGCAAAACGGGCAAGAAGCCCTCGACAAACTAGCGCTAGCAACTTTTGATATAGTATTGATGGATATCCAAATGCCTGTGATGGACGGATTAACGGCAACTCAGCATATACGTGCTCAACAGCAATATAGTCAATTACCCATTATTGCCATGACAGCCCATGCACGTGAAGAAGATAAACAGCAATGTTTAGCTGCTGGCATGAACTTACATATTGCTAAACCGATCAGCTTGAATGCACTACGAGAGAGTATTTTATCGCAAGTTCTGCGTTCATCTTAGTTGCGGAAATTTAGATAAAAGGCTCTGCATAGTAGCGACCATTTCTAATGGCAAACTCAGAGTCATTTGATATTTCACCAAGCTTTATCATGGCTGGGCCGGTTGGTTCAGCTAATATGTAGTCTTCACCATCAACTGTAATGGTAAGCTCATTTGCCTCGGGTTTTATATTCATGGCGAGTAAAGCATGATTATCTATAAAAACTAACATCATTTTCATCCGTGGCATTAAGGCTCTAAAAATAGCTGTAGTCAGAGTCACTTTACTGTCGCAGTCACCTTGGTTTTGCCATAGCGTTTGTAAAGGGGGGTTAAATCCTGCACCTGTAGAGGTCACTCTAGACTCTAAGGTTGAATAGGGAATGCTTTGCACAAAACCCAGTACGTAATTAGTTACTTCTCTTACGTTTTGATCAGGGAAGTTATTCAATATCAGGTCTTTAAGTTTGGTGAAATCAATAACAGATGCTTGAGCAAAACGCACATGATCGGGTTTGATGGCTACGTTATTATCAAATGAAATAAATTGTGTGTAATAATTTTGTTCTAAATGTTCCAACATGAAGTTTTTTTCAAGTTGAGCGATAGCGGAATATGCCTGATCAATGGCGGTTTGGCTTTTGCCTTGAAGTTCAATTTGTAAGTTATCTGCGTAACCCAAAAAGTTTACTTTAACCTCAGGTAGAGGAGACTTGATGAGGCTTTGTCTAATTTTTTGATCTACATATTTTTTTGCATGGCCAGCACTATAACTTTTAAAGTTTCTAAACTTGTCAAATATCATGACTTTATCAATAGCAAAGCTCAACGATTGCGTTTGTTGTGCATGGTCTAGCCACTGATAGTTAAATTCTACAAAGTCATCGGTCGTTACTTTATTGAACTGGAGTTGCTTGGCCCAAGCTTGACCTGAAAAATTCAATATTAAAATAACAACAGCACCAATAAATTTCACCGCGAGCCTTCCCTTCTACTTTACTTTTATAGAGCTTACGTTAATTTTTACTGGCAGGCTAATTTCTCGTTTTTACTTTACTTTTACTGTGTTTAATATATATTCAAACAAGTGTTTTAATTAATTGTTTAAATTACCTGTTCGGAGAATGTAATGGCTGATTATCAAGTGCCTTTGAAAGATATGAATTTTTTGTTATTTGACGTCTTTAATGCTGACAAATTATGGCAGTCATTACCAACGTTAGCTGAACGGGTAGACCGAGATACCGCTGAAGCTATTTTGCAAGGTTGTGCCAAAATTGCTGAACAAGAAATCGCGCCATTATCACGTAACGGCGACGAAACTGGGGTAACTTTTAATGCCGGTAGTGTAACTACCGCACCAGGTTATAAAGCTGCTTTTAAAACTTATGCAGAAGGCGGGTGGTCATCATTAGGTGGTGACCCTGACTTTGGTGGCATGGGCATGCCTAAAGTTATAACCGCATTTCATGAAGAAATGCTGTGTTCGGCTGATATTTCGTTCTCATTATATCCAGGCTTAACCGCAGGCGCAGGATTGTCGTTGGCTAAACATGGTAGTGAAGCATTAAAAAATCGCTATTTAACGCGTATGTATGCTGGCGATTGGTCAGCAAGTATGTGTTTAACTGAAGCACATGCTGGTACCGATTTAGGCATGATAAGAACAAAAGCAGTACCTCAAGCCGATGATAGTTATTTAGTGTCAGGCACAAAAATATTTATTACCGCAGGCGAACATGATCTCACTGAAAATATTGTTCATTTAGTGTTAGCAAAGTTGCCTGATGCACCTGAAGGTCCGCGAGGAATTTCATTGTTCTTAGTACCAAAGTTTCATGTAAATGATGATGAAACAATAGGTGAGCAAAACAACGTCAGTTGTGGTTCTATCGAACATAAAATGGGCATTCATGCTTCGGCCACTTGTGTAATGAACTTTGATGGCGCTAAAGGCTATTTAGTGGGTGAGCTCAATAAAGGCTTAGCTTGTATGTTCACTATGATGAATTTTGAACGTATCGGCGTAGGTATTCAAGGTTTAGGCGCGGCTGAACGCTCTTATCAAAATGCTTTAGAATATGCCAAAGATAGAATTCAAGGGCGCTCATTATCTGGCGTCAAATCTCCAGATGCTCAAGCAGATTCATTACTGGTACATGGCGATGTGCGTCGCATGTTACTTAACATGAAAGCATTAAATGAAGGTTCTCGTGCATTATCTACTTATACGGCAATGCAATTAGATATTGCGACATACGGTACAGGTGAAGCGCAAGCGAAAGCAGACCAACTGGTAGCCTTAATGACACCTATAGCCAAAGCTTTTTTCACCGATCTTGGTTTTGAAAGTACCGTAGCTGGCCAACAAGTTTTTGGTGGTCATGGTTACGTTCGAGAATGGGGACAAGAGCAATTAGTGCGTGATACGCGTATTTCACAAATTTACGAAGGCACTAATGGTATTCAAGCCATGGATTTACTAGCGCGAAAAGTTGCGGGTAGTAAAGGTAAATTAGTATTGGTATTTCTTGAAGAAGTACGCGATTACATTGCACAATGTAACAGCGAAGCTATGCAAGAGTTTACTCAACCTTTAGCGTCTGCCACAGATGAGCTTGCCAACTTAACAGAACACTTGTTAACGGCAGCACAAGCCTCTCCAGAAGAGCTTGGTTGTGCCGCTAATGACTATTTACATGTTTTTGGTTACACCGCTATGGCGTATGTTTGGGCTAAAATGGCTGAAGTATCGCTTGCTGCAACGGATGACAAAAACTTCCATGAAAGTAAGATCCGCACCGCACGTTACTATTTTTCGAGGTTACTGCCGCGTTGTCAGTCGTTGATCACATCAGCTAAATCTGGACAAAGTGCTTTGTTTGATATTGATGAATCGCTTTTTTAATTAACTGAACTTAAATAATTAAATCTGAATTTATACTTGAGCCAATTCATTAATTTGAATTGGCTTTTTTATTGTTTACATTGTTTACATTGTTTACTCGGTTTATTTACTGACATAAAGCGATAAATTTAAGCCGATATGATTACAAAAAATAACCCCTATTGTGAAAATTACTGCGCTAAGATAGATACTTTTCTGTTTTCAAAAGTTAGAATATATAAAAGCTATTAACTTAGTAGCTCCATTCAAATGATGTGCGTTACGTTCAATAGTGTTGGCGTATGTTATTTAAGTACTCAAAAGCAGAGCTATAATCGTTAAATACAGCACACAAAAACGCTGTGTTTTCGAAGTTTTAGAGGATACTTAAACTTTTAAATACATGGCAATAGGGCGATTTTGTGCGAATTTTGAGTATTTTATTCATCTTGATATTATCAGGATGCACCAGTAAAGAGGCAAACGAAGTCATAGAAGAAGTTGCTCTACCTGTTTGTGATTTAACTTATTCCCCTTACCAGGCAACCGTGACAGGTTATTGCCAAGCCCCTGCAGCAGACTTACCTGAATCACTAGATACAATTAATAAACGTATTACGATTAAACCGTTAAATGAAATTTCTGAAATTTTTTGGTTTAACAAGCAAATGAAGTACTCACTGGTTAAGCAAGATGACACTGCCCCTCTTATTTTTATTATTGCTGGCACAGGGGCAAGTTTTGACAGCGCTAAGATGGTCAGCCTTCAAAAAAGTTTTTTCCAACAAGGTTATCATGTCATTTCAATATCTTCGCCGACATTTGCTAATTTTATTGTTAACTCGCCTAATACTAAGTACATGCCGGGAGACTTAGCTCATGACGCTGAAAATCTTTATGAGGTAATGAGTTTAGTTTGGGCACAGGTTCAAGCCGAAGATGAAGTGCAAGCATCATCAATTTCGCTTACTGGTTACAGTTTAGGCGGCGCACACTCGGCTTTTTTAGCGTTACTTGATGATGAGAAGCAAGTCTTTAATTTTGAAAAAGTGTTGTTAATTAACCCGCCAGTAAGTTTATACAATTCGGTGAGCATTTTAGACCAATACTTTGATTTGCGTAATAACCGTCATGCGGCTGTGGCAATGTTCGATGAAATATTTTCTCGATTTTCAACTATATATTCAGCACAACGATCTTCAAAGTTTGATCAAGGCTCAATATACGGTTTATTCAAAAATGCAGAGTTAACTGAAGCTGAATTGAAATTGTTAATAGGTGCATCATTTAGAATGTCTTCCTCAGACATGATATACGCCATTGACGTTAGTTTTAATACTGGTGCAATAACCTATAAAAACCATACAGTAGATAAGCTTGAGAGCATAACTCACTCAATGCAACGCGCCAGTGACATTACTTTTGGAGATTACTTTACTCGGGCTATGTTACCTAGAGCACAACGAGAAGATGCTAATTTAACCAAAGCGGATTTGATCAAACGTTATAGTTTGCACGAGATTGAAGATTATTTAAAAACATCAGATAAAATTTACTTAGTGACCAACCAAGACGATATTATTTTACAGGCTGGTGAAGTGGATTATCTAAAATCGATTTTTGGAGACAGAGCTAAAATTTTTCCTCGAGGCGGACATTGTGGCAACTTTGAGCGACAAAGCTTTGTTGAATATCTTGATACAACTTTTCAAGGAGGAATAAATTAATGCTAGTAAACTCTATTATACGTATTAAGTGTATATCTCTGCTGACTTGTATCATGTTAACTGCATGTTCCTCTGTGCCTGAATTGGAAAGTTCAGCGGTTGCACCTATAGTGCCTTTACCTGATTACCATCAAGAACTGGGTATTTTCAGTGCCTATGACGATCCATGGGAGGGTTTTAATCGCCGTATGTATTATTTTAATGCTAAAGCCGATGAGTACGTTTTATTACCGATAGTTGATAGTTATAAACAAATAACACCTGATGTGGTTGAAACAGGGCTGAGTAATTTTTTTAATAATTTAGGTGAAATATCAACCTTCGTTAACTCGGTTTTACAGCTTAAATTTTCAGTAGCAGGTGAAACGTTTGGTCGTTTTTTCATTAATTCAACTTTAGGTATGGTCGGTTTACTTGATGTAGCAACACCCATGGGCTTGGCTGAACAAAACGAAGACTTTGGACAAACATTGGGCTTTTGGGGAGTTGGAGCTGGCCCATATTTAGTTTTACCATTGTTGGGACCATCGTCTCTGCGTGATGCCACAGGGCTAGCGTTTGATGCTTTAGCTGATCAACAAACTTTAGATGTATTAGGTATGAAATCTGAAGAAGAACTCTACCTTTCGCTCATTAACAGTATCGACGCTAGAGCAAGATTACCTTTTCGATACTATGCTTCTGGATCTGCGTTTGAATATGAGTACTTAAAACTATTGTATAAAAAATTTCGAGAAATTCAAGTTGCCCGATAACCTAATTAAGGGCTGTTACATCAGTTAATCAGCGTTAGCTTTTGCGTCAGATGTTAACTTTAAATATTTCGGTAAATAGAATGCATAGTAGTTTTAGCTATTTTATCAATTCAAGGTATAATCACGCCTTATAAATTTTCTAGGAATGCCTTTTGTTAGCTGTTATACGTGTCATATTGATGACTTTGGCTTTAGTTATCATCTCTCTTTGTTCAATTTTATTTTGTTTGATCCGGCCATTTCATCGCGATAATGTTCATCATACGGCTAAATATTTAGGCAAAGTTGCAAAAATATTGGGCTTAGATGTTGAGGTAAGAATACCTGAATCAACCAAAAACCTTGGCCCTGTTGTGTATGTTTGTAATCATCAAAATAGCTATGATATTTTTACTGTTAGTAACGCTGTACAACCCGGAACCGTGAGTGTTGGTAAAAAAAGTTTAAAATGGATCCCTTTTTTCGGACAAATGTATTGGCTAACGGGTAATATTTTAATTGACCGTAAAAATAAAAATAAAGCCATGAATACTATTGATATGACCGCAAATAAAATTCGTGAAAAAAAGCTATCTGTGTGGCTATTTCCTGAAGGAACGCGCAGTTATGGTCGTGGTTTATTACCCTTTAAAACGGGCGCATTTCGTACTGCAGCAAAAGCTGAAGTCCCCATTATTCCAGTATGTGCGAGCAATACCCATAAAACCATCGACTTGAATCGTTGGGATAACGGTAAAATGATTGTTGAATTTTTACCTCCGGTTTATTTATCTAGCGAAGATAAAGAAAAAATTCGCACTATAACCAATAAAACACGTAACGATATGTTAGTTAAAATAACACAATTAAGCGACGAAACTGGTCATGAGTTACCACAAGTTAAAGACAAAAATTCACAAAATAAGCAAAAAAGTGAGACAAAATAATGATCGATGAAGAACTACAAGAATGGAAGTTACATACCGAAGAACTCATTGCAGCGTTAGTAGAAGACGGAACTAACGAAGAAGTACATCATACGATAGAGCATCACTTTTCTAGTGTTGATTTTGATGTGCTTGAAAAGGCGGCGATTACTGCATTTAAAAGTGGTTTTGAAATTGAAGAGCCAGAAGAAGCTGAGCTTGAAACAGGTGAGAAGGTTTTTGCTTTTGATATCATTACCGAACAAGCTTTAGATTTTGATATTATTTTTGATGAAACCCAAAAAATGTACGAGCTAGCAAAGCAATGTAAAGTCGATTATGACGGTTGGGGCACATACTTCGAAGAGTAAGTATATCGATTAAGGTTAATGAGCAGATTAAGGCTAATGAGTGTGTGCCTTCGACTTTTGCTTGAATTAACAGTCATTAAAAATAAAAGGTTATCCGATGGATTGGTTAAATACTTTGTTAAGACCTGAAACATTAGCGTTATTAATTCCGATTGTCGCTATCGTTGGTGCATTCTCAGTAGCAGCGCTTAAAGCACATCATAGACATCAAGAGCGAATCGAAAAAATTAAAAACGGTATTGATCCCGATTCATAAAAAAACGCAAAGTGTTAACACTTTGCGTTTTTATTTATTACGGTAACGAATCATTGAAACGATTCAGTAGGCGTAAATAGCACTAATATTTTGGTTTTTCGTGTTTTTTACCCATATCGTCAGCTAGCTCTTTAGGCATGTAGTTCTCATCGTGCTTAGCTAATACCTCACTCGCTTTAATGATACTACCATCAACTAATACCCCGTTCGCTACAATCCCTTGGCCCTCACGAAATAAGTCAGGCAATATGCCATCGTAAGTAACCGTGACCGTTGGATCTGCTTCAGAGAAGCTAATAGGCATTCTCATGTCGGTTAGCTTAAAGCTTACATGCAAGCTTTCGCTATCGCGATGGACACTACCTGGAACAACTAAACCACCAATACGTAATCGTTGACCATTAATGGCTTTTAGACCTGTGTCTTCTTTGCCATTATATATTTCAGAAGGCTTATAGAATAAATCAATATTTTGACTCAATGCATACAAGACTAAACCTGCCACTACACCTAAACCTATGACTAATGACGTTACTATGGTTAATCGTTTCTTACGACGGGGATTCATGATGTTACCTCTTGAGTATTAATATTACTGTCTTTGATTTGTGCTTTTTGTCGCTCGGCGGCTTGGCGTAATTTCGCTTCTCGCTTGATGCGTTGCACTATTTGTTGTTTAATTTTTTTATGGCTATTCATACTAGAAAAAACTAACACTGCTAAAGCAAATATACTGACGCCATAAGATAACCAAACATAAAAGCCATATCCGCCCATATCTAGAAAAGCACTGATACTATCAAACTGCATTTGATTTATCCTCTGAAGTCACCAGGTTACGTACCCAAGGTCGCATACTATTTCGGTTCAATACCTCGGTACGAAATCGAAGGCATATTAACGTTGTTACTAAAAACGAAAACCCGATAAAGCACACTAAAAATGGCCAAAACATATCTGCAGTCATCGATGGTTGGCCTAATTTACTTACCGTAGCGCCTTGATGTAATGTGTTCCACCACTCAACAGAATACTTAATAATAGGTAAGTTAATTACCCCAACTAAAGCCAGAATACCCGCGGCTTTTCCTGCTAAAGCTTTGTCGTCAAAGGCGTTGTGTAAAGCCATAACGCCTAAGTATAAAAATAATAATATCAGTTCTGATGTTAACCTGGCATCCCAAATCCACCAAGTACCCCACATAGGTTTTCCCCATGCTGAACCTGTAACCAACGCGATAAAAGTAAAGGTAGCACCAATGGGCGCCATCGCTGCAGCTGAAGCGTCTGCTAATTTCAATTGCCAAACTAAACTTGATAAAGCCGCAATGGCCATGCCTAGGTATATCCCCATCGATAACATTGCTGCAGGAACATGCAAATAGAAAATTCGAAAGGTATCACCTTGTTGATAATCGGCAGGGGCGAAAAGTAAGGCCCAAGTAATACCTATTGATAAGAAAACAAAAGCTAAACGTGCGCACCAAGGTAGTAATTTACCGGTAAAATGATAGCTAATCTCAGGGTTTGCATAAGGGTGCAGCCATTTCCACATCATATTAATTTGTACTCACTTTAAGCGCTGCACTTACAGCAAAGGGGGCCAAGGTTAACGAGGCAAAAAATATTGCCGCGATTATAGCAAGTTGTCCGTTATAAGGTAAGTTCATTCCTGCAGTATCAATTGCGCTTGTGGCGAAAATAAGTACCGGAATGTAAAGTGGCAATACTAGCAGGCTTAGCAATACACCACCTTTTTTTATGCCGACTGTTAAGGCAACGCCAATCGCGCCTAATAAGCTTAATACCGGCGTACCTAATAATAATGTCAACATTAATGCACCGTAGCTACTTTCCTGCAAATGTAATAATACGGCTAATAATGGCGCGATAAGTATTAAGGGTAAGCCTGTCAGTAACCAATGCGCGACAATTTTGGCCAGTACTAGAATAAATATTGGGTGTGGGCTTAACAACATTTGTTCAAGTGAGCCATCAGCATAGTCAGACTTAAACAACCTATCTAATGAAAGTAGAGTTGATAGTAAGGCAGCGACCCAAATTATACCGGGTGCAATACGCGATAACATGGTGCTTTCAGGGCCAACCCCTAATGGAAAAAGTGTGACGACGATAACAAAGAAAAGCAATGGATTGATAATATCGTCGCGGTGACGAAATGCGATCATTAAGTCTCTTTTTACTATTAAAGCAAAGGCAGCACGATAAGAAAGTTGTGTCATGAATAATTACTCTAGTAAATTCGGTAAGCTAAAGAGACTTTCTTCACTCGCTCGGCAGGCAATGAGAGATCTTGATGTGTAGTGAGTATTACACAACCGCCGTTATTGGCATGTTCAACAAACAGCTGTTCTAATTGCTCTACGCCTAACTTGTCAATTGCCGTAAAAGGTTCATCCAAAATCCAAATTTTAGCTTGGCTCTGCCACAACCGTGACAAAGCAATACGTCGGTGCTGTCCTGCACTTAAATGAGAGGCTAATGCATCTTCAAAACCTAATAAATTAACTTTAGCTAATGTGCTTTCAGCTGTTGTGCTATCTAAGCCATGCAGCGCAAGATTAAACTCAAGATTTTCTTGAGCTGTCATCTCATCTTTAACGCCAGGTAAGTGCCCTAAATACAGTAAATCTTGATGAAATAACTCGCGCTGTTGTGTAATGTTTTTATCTTGAAAATAAACGCCACCATCGTAGGGTTGAGAAAGGCCAGCAAGAATACGCAGTAAACTGGTTTTTCCTGCGCCATTTGGCCCTTCAATTTGCAATATATCGCCAGGTGAAATACTGATGTTAAGCGCTTCGAATAATACACGCTCTTCACGAATACAGGTTAAGCTTTTGGCGCTTAACAAGTTTTTACTCATTGATGGTGTAATTTTATTTTCGATGTTTAGGTTTTGCAAACTGCTTCACTTAACGATTTAATAGATTTTAATAAAAGGGGAATAACACCAGCTAGATATTTATGTTAGTCGATGTAAACATTGCTTATGATACTATATCGCTCAATAAAGGCTAGTAACAGATATTCCGTAAGCTTTCTTATTTTGGGCTGATAATTTACCTTATGTGATCAAAACAGTTACTTCATTCGTATAAACAAATAATTGTATTAACAATGCATTATCCAACACATTATCAAAGTTATGGACAATTCCTTTGCTTGAGCAATTACGATAATATGTTAGTAGCAACAGCGCAAAAAAGGAAACCTATGAGAAACCTTACATTGATTACCCTTATTGCTTTAACCTCATTTGCAGTTAAAGCCCAAAATGATGTTGGTCAGACTCAATCCGAGTATGTCGAATCAACACCTTCTTGTTTAGCGTTTATGAAGCATAGTGAGAAAAAGTTACATGCCAAAGAGAAACTAGATTTATGCCAATTAACCGCTGGTAAGGCAATACTAATTGTTAATACGGCGAGTCATTGTGGTTTTGCTCCACAATTTAAAACACTTGAAAGCATACATAAAGAATATAAAAGCCAAGGCTTAGTGGTTATTGGTTTTCCTTCAAATGACTTTTTTCAAGAAGAAGATAACGAAAAAGATACTGCTGAGATATGTTTTGTTAATTATGGCGTAACTTTTACTATGTTATCGCCTGTGCATGTTTATGGCAGTGAAGCACACCCCATATTTAAAACATTAGCGGATAAAACTACAGCACCTAAGTGGAACTTTTATAAGTACCTAGTGAGCGCAGATGGGAAAACGGTTAAGCACTTTAATAGTCGTGTTAAACCTGATTCAGCAGAATTCACCAACGCTATCAACGAAATTTTATAGAGAACATTCATGTCAAGATACGCAGGGCAAAGTAAAAAAATTCATGATTGCACCTCAAAATCAGGTGTGCTTTTAACGAATTTAGGAACACCAGATAGTCCGACAACCGGAGCGCTCAGACGTTATTTACGTGAGTTTTTATCTGATCCGCGAGTGGTAGAAATTCCTCGCTTGGTCTGGTTGGTTATTTTGCATGGCATTATTCTCCGAGTGCGTCCAAAAAAGTCAGCTAAGTTGTATGAAAGCATTTGGACAGAGCAAGGTTCACCATTATTAGTGATCAGTCAGCAGCAAAAAGCCAAGGTTGAGCATATTCTTACTGAAAAGTATGGCGATAAAGTCATCGTTGATGTTGCTATGCGTTATGGCAACCCATCTATAGGGAGTGCTTTGGAGCGCTTTCAAGCAAGTGGTGTGGATAATATTATCGTATTACCGTTATACCCACAGTATGCGGGTCCCACAACAGGGGCTACTTTTGATGCCGTATTTAATAAAATTAAAACTTGGCGTTGGATACCTAGTATTCACTTTCAGAGTAGTTACCATGATAATCCGCTTTATATTAAAGCCTTAGCACAGAGTATTACTAAGCACATTGAAGTACACGGTAAACCTGATAAGTTAGTTTTTTCTTATCATGGTATGCCAAAGTACTTTCTAGAGCAGGGTGATCCTTATTATTGCTTTAGCCATAAAACTACTCGCTTAGTGGTTGAAGAATTAGGTTTGAATAAAGAAGATTATGTAATGACTTTTCAGTCTCGTTTTGGCAAAGCTGAATGGCTTAAACCTTATACTGACGAAACTTTAGAAAATCTTGCTGAAGAAGGTAATAAGCATATTGCTATTATTAGCCCAGCATTTAGTGCTGACTGCTTAGAAACGTTAGAAGAGTTAGTACACGAGAACAAAGATATATTTATTAAAGCTGGCGGTGAGCAATATCATTATATCGCTGCTTTAAATGATCAGGACGCACATATTGACGTGATGCTTGATTTAATCGAGCCACATATCACTTAATAACCTAGATACTTTAAGCTCACTTATATTTTACCAAGAGCCAGAAACAAAAAAACGAAACATATGTTTCGTTTTTTATTTATCTTTAGTATTAACTAAAGAAAGTTTTGCACTTCAGATTAAGCTGCAACTACGTTTTCAGCTTCAGGACCTTTTTGGCCTTGTTTTACGCTGAAAGTTACCGCTTGACCATCAGTCAAAGTACGGAAACCGTCACCAGAGATTGCACTAAAGTGAACAAAAACGTCAGCGCCGTTTTCTTGCTCGATGAAACCGAATCCTTTAGATTCGTTAAAAAATTTTACTTTACCAGTTACTGTATCAGACATACTAACATTTCTCGCAGATCAAAAATTAAAGTTTAGCCAAAATGGCCATATGCGGAGTAAATGCTCTTTACCTAAAAGAAGGCAAAGAAAGGTTTCCAGTAACACATATTAAAGCGTCTAGGCTGATCATAGGTCTGTTGACCACAAGATCTCTCCTTATCCCGAAACGCAAAAACTCAACGCGAAGTCATATTAACACAATAGAATTTAGGAATCTCTAAAAAATACTAAGATTGATAGACTTTTTTATAATAAAAAAAGCCAGCTAAGATGCTGGCTTTTAAAGTTTATTTTGAATTAACTAATTACATTTCAGCAATTTGGGCTTTCTGGTCAACCATTTTAGCTATAGTAGATTCTGCTTCAGCTAATTTTGCCTTTTCTTTATTAATGACTGCTTCAGGTGCTTTGCCAACAAAACTTTCGTTATTTAGCTTGCCTCGAACACGGTCAGCATCTTTTGATAACTTATCAATGGCTTTATCTAAACGCGCTAACTCAGCATCTTTATCTATTAATCCAGCCATTGGTATTAATAGAGATAAATTGCCAACCACAGCAGTTGCTGAAGCTGGGCCATTATCATCGCTGGCCAGTACAGTAATACTTTCGAGTTTAGCTAAGGCACTAATAAATTGCTCGTTTTCAGTTAAGCGACGTTGATCATCAGCGCTAACGTTTTTCAAAAGCACAGGTAATGGCTTACTTGGGGCAATATCCATTTCGCCGCGAATGTTACGAATAGCAACAATAAGTTGTTTAACCCACTCTAAATCGTCTATAGCGGTTTGATCACATTGGCTTTCATCAAATTGCGGAAAGCTTTGAATCATAATGCTATCGCCAGTTTTCTCAAAGTTAGTCAAAGGCACTACACGTTGCCAAATTGTTTCAGTGATAAACGGCATAATTGGGTGCATTAAACGCAACAATGCTTCTAAAACAGTAACTAGGGTATGACGTGTTCCACGCTGTTGTGCTTCATCGCCTTTAAATAATACCGGTTTAGTTAACTCTAAATACCAGTCACAGAATTGATTCCAGGTAAATTCGTATAAAGCTTGTGAGGCAAGATCAAAGCGATAAGCGTCAAACGCCTCATGTACAGTTTTTACGGTTTGTTGAAACTGACCCATAATCCAGCGATCGGCTAATGAAAAAGTCATTTCTCCTGCCGGTTGGCTTGATGACGTTCGACCACAGTCAAACTCTTCTGTATTCATCATTACATAACGGCTGGCATTCCATAATTTATTGGTAAAGTTACGGTAACCTTCAAGACGTTTCATGTCCCAGCTGATATCACGTCCGGTCGTTGCAACTGACGTTAAAGTAAAACGCAAAGCATCAGTACCATGTGCTTCAATGCCGTTTGGATACTCTTTTCTGGTCAGCTTTTCAATTTTAGCGGCCAACTTAGGCTGCATCATATTACCGGTGCGCTTTTGTAATAAGTCTTCAAGAGAAATACCGTCAATCATATCGAGAGGATCAACAACATTACCTTTTGATTTACTCATTTTATCGCCATTTTCATCGCGAATAAGGCCGGTCATGTAGACTTTTTTAAATGGTATTTGTGATTTGCCATTCTCGTCTTTGTTGAAATGCATGGTCATCATGATCATACGAGCAACCCAGAAGAAAATAATGTCAAAACCGGTTACCAAGACATCCGTCGGATGAAAAGTTTTTAAGTCGTCAGTATTTTTTGGCCAGCCCAATGTAGAGAAGGTCCAAAGTGCTGATGAAAACCAAGTATCAAGCACGTCATCGTCTTGTTTTAACTTCATATCATCGGCAATGGTGTTGTTAGCGCGAACTTCAGCTTCAGTTCGACCAACATAAACTTTACCATTTTCGTCATACCAAGCTGGAATTCTGTGTCCCCACCAAAGTTGACGTGAAATACACCAATCTTGAATGTTATTCATCCAAGCAAAATACATGTTTTCGTATTGCTTAGGTACAAACTCAATTTGACCGTCTTTCACTGCATCAACTGCAGGCCCTGCTAATTTTTCAACACGTACATACCATTGGTCAGTCAATAATGGCTCGATAATAACACCAGAGCGATCGCCATATGGCGCGACTAAGTCATGCTCTTTTACTTCGACTAATAAACCTAATTCGTCGAATTTAGCAACAATAGCCTTACGAGCAACAAATCGGTCCATACCAGCAAACTCTGCTGGTAATTCAGTGCTGTATGCATCGCACACTTCACCTTTAGTATCATAAACTTCAGCGGTGGCTAATACGGCAGCGTCTTTATCAAAGATATTGATTTGTGGTAATTGGTGACGCTTACCTACTTCATTATCGTTAAAGTCATGAGCAGGGGTTATTTTCACACAACCTGTACCTTTTTCCATATCGGCATGTTCATCACCAACAATAGGAATTAAGCGATTAACCAAAGGCAATAATACTTGTTTGCCGATTAAATCTTTATATCGAGGATCTTCAGGATTTACCGCAACACCCGTGTCACCTAATACTGTTTCAGGACGAGTGGTGGCAACGACTAAGTAGTCAAGACCATCTGCGGTTTTCGCTCCGTTGGCTAACGGATAACGCAAATGCCACATATGACCTTTTTTGTCTTTGTTTTCTACTTCTAAATCAGAAATAGCGGTATGAAATTTAGGGTCCCAATTTACTAAGCGTTTACCACGGTAAATCAAGTCGTCTTCAAATAAGCGAACAAAAACTTCTTGTACCGCTTCAGACATACCGTCATCCATGGTAAAGCGCTCTCGGCTCCAATCAATTGAATTACCTAAACGACGCATTTGTTTGCCGATAGTGCCGCCTGACTCTTCTTTCCACTGCCAAATTTTGTCTATAAAACCTTCACGACCATAGTCATGACGAGTTTTATCTTCTTCTGCAGCAATTTTACGCTCAACGACCATTTGAGTTGCAATACCTGCGTGATCACAACCCGTTTGCCATAAGGTGTTTTTACCTTGCATACGTTGGTAGCGAATTAGTGTGTCCATAATAGTCTGCTGAAAAGCATGACCCATATGCAAGCTACCCGTTACGTTAGGCGGTGGAATAGCAATACTGTAGCTGTCACCTTCACCAGTTGGGCTAAAGTAACCTTGTTCTTCCCAACTTTTATAAAGGGATTGTTCAATGTCAGAGGGGGTAAATGTTTTATCCATCAGAGTTTCCGTCAGAAATTTTTAACTGCTTGTATCAATAGTTTGTGGTGCGCTTGCAACTTGGTGAGCTACATTAAAACCCCATTGTCGACAAGTTCGAAAACGGTTTCGAGCTTGTTCTTTTAAGGTGTCATCGGCAGGCACAAAATCTATTAGATGCGAAAATTGGTTAGCGAAGTTGGGTACCTCGCTAGTTAAATTAATTAAAACCGCTCGGCGGTTCTTGGGTGGTTGCCAACTTATTTCGACAGCAGCACCTTGCTTTGGACCTTCACCAATTAAATTGTGTGGTACAAAGCTGTCAGGATCAAAAGCCCATAACATTTCGTCAATATCATGCGCGCTTTGTTGATCTTGAGTATAAATAAATACCCGTTGATTTTGTCGGTAAAAGTGAGCCGCTTGCAAACAGGCATAGTGCAGGTGCAACTGTGCATCAGTTACACCTGTGACTGTACTTTTTTCTTCTATACTGTAGAACATTGCTTGGGTTAGCATGACATTATTCCGCGCATAAATTCACAGAGAATTATTCGCCTTGCTCAGCGCCAGCGCGATTTAATAAAAATTGCGTTAACATGCTTACCGGGCGACCTGTAGAACCTTTATTTTTACCACTGCGCCATGCTGTACCGGCAATATCTAAATGCGCCCAATGATATTTTTTGGTAAAACGCGATAAGAAACATGCTGCGGTTATAGTGCCTGCTTCTTTTCCACCTAAATTGGTGAAGTCAGCAAACGGGCTTTCAAGTTGATCTTGATAGTCGTCCCATAAAGGCATACGCCATGCTCTATCGCCACTTTGCTCTGAAGCATTTAATAACTCATGTGCCAGCGGATTATGGCTACTTAATAAGCCGGTAGCGTGTGCACCTAAAGCAACAACACAAGCGCCGGTTAAGGTGGCAACATCAATAACAAGTTCAGGGTCAAAGCGTTCAACATAGGTTAATGCATCACACAATACCAAACGGCCTTCAGCATCAGTATTTAATACTTCAACAGTTTGACCAGACATCGTGGTTAATATGTCACCAGGACGATATGCATTGCTGCTTGGCATGTTTTCACAGCCCGCTAAAACGCCAATAACATTGATCGGTAATTGTAGTTCTGCAAGGGCATGCATAGCACCTAAAACACCTGCGGCACCACCCATGTCATATTTCATTTCATCCATGCCTGCGCCTGGTTTTAATGAAATACCGCCACTGTCAAAGGTTAACCCTTTACCGACTAATACCAGTGGTTTTGAATCATCGCCAGCACCATTATATTTAATAATGCTCATCAGTGATTCATTAACAGAACCTCGGCCTACGGCTAAATATGAACCCATGCCGAGTTCTTCCATTTCTTTTTCGCCAACTATTTGCGTAGTAACATTGTCGTAATCGGTACCCAAAATTTGCGCTTGTTCAGCTAAATATGCTGGATTACAAATGTTTGGCGGCATGTTAGCGACGTTTTTACAGGTCGTTATACCTTCAGCAATCGCTAATGCATGGTTAATTGCGCGTTCGCCAATCGGTAATTCACGGCGCGTTGGTACATTAAATACGATTTTACGTAAAGGACGACGAGGCTCTTCTTTACGAGTTTTTAAACTGTTAAAGCTGTAAAGGCAATCTTGTGTTGCTTCGATCGCTTGACGTACTTTCCAGTAAGTATCGCGGCCTTTTACGTGTAATTCAGATAAAAAGCATACCGCTTCCATTGAGCCGGTTTCATTTAGAGTACTAATAGTTTTACTGATAATTTGACGATATTGACGTTCGTCTAACTCACGCTCTTTACCACAACCTACTAATAATACGCGTTCACTAAGAATATTGGGTACATGATGCAATAACAGCATTTGCCCCGACTTTCCTTCAAGATCGCCACGACGAAGCAAGTTACTGATATAACCTTCACTGATTTCATCTAGTTGTTCAGCGATAGCCGACAAACGACGTGGTTCAAAAACACCGACGACAATACACGCGCTACGTTGTTTTTCTGGACTGCCACTCTTTACACTGAACTCCATGATGTCTCCTAATTTGACTCAAATGCGTATAAATTATAGAAAATATACTAATAAGCTTGCTAAAAACAGTAAATAATCGCTAAGCTTGCTTTTAATTGTATTCTGCTAAAGGCTATAATTATAGCCGGATTGCGCAGCATTACCTGATAAGCTTATATTTAACTTAATGCTAAAAATAACAAGTTTACGCAAAAAATGGCTGTATGTCAGAAAAAAACTATGTTTTATAGAAAGTTTTTATAGGATCACTTTGTGATTATATTTCGTTATTTACTCAAAGAAGTTGCCAAAACTCAGCTTGCTGTATTTCTTGTCATCATGACAATATTTATCAGCAATAAATTTGTGCGCGTACTTGATGACGCCTCGGAAGGGGGTATTCCAGGTCATTTAGTGATGACCTTTATTGGTCTGAAAATCCCCGATTTGGCTGGCATGATTTTACCGCTGAGCTTTTTTCTCGGCGTTTTATTGGCTTATGGTCGGATTTACGCTGATAACGAAATGACAGTACTGCATGCTTGTGGTGTCAGTGAATGGTATGTGGTGCGTGTGACGCTAATATTGGGTTTTGTAACTGCCATAGTTACGGGCATATTTACGCTGTACTTGTCACCCATGGCTGCTGAGTATGAATATCAAGTTAAAGATCAAATTGCAGCTGACTCGGGGTTAAGCTCGCTTATTGCTGGGCGATTTCAAGCTACAGGTAATAAAAAAGCGGTGGTTTTTATCCATGATAAAAATAGAGATGACAATACCTTTGAAAAAGTATTTGTTGCTCAACTTCCTGATGAAGATACGCCAAACTCAAGTGTTATTGACTCAAGCCTCGTTTATGCGGCTACAGGACAAGTGGTTGAAGAAGAAACAGGTTTACAACGCTTGATACTCTCTGCAGGCACGCGATATCAAAACGATATTAAAAATAAAGAGTTTCGACAAGTTACTTTTGATAAATACTATATTCAAATTCAAGATCAGAAAGTTGAGCATAAACGCCGTAAATTAAGTGCAATACCTACTGATGATCTATACCAAGAAACTACGTCTGAAGCGAGCGCTGAAAGCCAGTGGCGAATTGCCTTTCCATTGGCTTGTATTATCATGACTTTGGTCGCGGTACCGTTAAGTGTAGTTAATCCACGCCAAGGTAAATTTGGTAAAATGCTACCTGCGCTCTTACTTTTTTTAAGTTACTTCTTACTGTTAACGGCAGTTCGTTCAGGCATAGAAAAAGGCTCTGTTGCGCAATATATAGGGTTATGGCCCGTGCATTTTGTGGTGCTGATATTAGGTTTTAGTTTACTGGTTAAAGGTCGCGCTAGTGGACGTAAATTTAAAGCAAAACTAGTCAACAATAAAGGGGCTTCTTAATGCGTATTTTAGATATGTACATAGGTCGTATTATTGCCTCAACTACCTTTCTCACCTTAGCTGTATTTGTCAGTTTAAGTGGCATCATTAAATTTGTTGAACAAATGAAGTCAGTGGGTAAAGGCAATTACGATTTAGCTCATGCTGCACTTTACGTTCTTTATGCTGTTCCGCAAGATGTGTCGTTATTTTTCCCTATGTCAGCTTTAATTGGCGGTTTAATCGGCATGGGTATGATGGCAAGTAGCAGCGAATTGATTGTTATGCAGGCGGCAGGACTATCTCGTCTTGATATTATTAAATCAGTAATGAAATCAGCCTTGTTGTTGATTGTAGTTAGCATGGCGGTTGGCGAATGGCTAGCACCTCAAGGTGAAGCCGCTGCACGTCAAGTGCGTGCTCAGGCAATTTCAGGCGGTAGTTTGATCTCATCAACAGCTGGAACTTGGGCCAAAGATGGCGACTATTTTGTCCATATTGGTGAAGTACAAGATCAAGGTTCTTTAAAAGATGTTCAAATCTACCGATTTAATGAACAACTTAAGCTGTCAAGTTGGGTATCGGCGAGTAGTGCTGTTTATCAAAAAAATGCCTGGCAATTACGCGATGTGATTGAAACTAAAATCAGCGCAAAAGAAATTACTAAAGAGAGCCAAGACGTAATGTCTTGGAGTTCAACCTTAACACCAGACAAATTAGGCGTGGTAACGGTAAAACCAGAATCTTTATCACTGAGAGGGTTAAGTGATTATTTAGATTATCTTGATGCCAACAAACAAGATAAGAGTCGGTATTTGCTCGCATTTTGGCGTAAAATAGCACAACCTATCACCTTAGCGGTAATGTTGTTGGTGGCGTTATCATTTATCTTTGGCCCATTACGTTCGGTCTCGATGGGAGCAAGAATTATGATGGGTGTGGCAACAGGAATTTTATTCTTTATTGTTAATGAAGTGCTTGGCTCGCTGAGTTTAGTGTATCAGCTGCCCGCTATTTTTGGTGCTTTTATGCCCAGCATTATTTTTGTCAGTGTTGCTCTTTATTTAATGAATAGGCGGGCAAGTTAGCAAAGTTAGGTAACTATATACTTAAACATCAAGATGAATATTGTGCCTATTCCTCTTGATGTTAAACAACCTCTTAATGACAAATTATTAAAGCCTGCCACGATTGGCTTCAAGGGTTAACAACACCACTTCAGTATTCGTAAGTCTATCTTGCAGGCTCAATTTATGCTTTCTATCAACTAAAACAGTAAAATTACCCAAGCCAAATAATGTTGGGAATAAACGTTTTAATGCCGTTGTTTTAGTTATTAAACTACCATCTTGGTTTTGAACTTTTAATCGCCAAGCTTTCATTCCTAGAGTTTGCCCGCTTTTAGACCAAAACCATATGAAAAATAATGAAACCCAGCCCAGTTTCCAAAGCTCATTTGGCCAGAGTAACCACGGAGTGTTTCTTATGGTGTCGCTTAAGTGCTGATAACCTTGCAAGTCAAAAACTCCAAAATGAACCATAAGTGAAATAATTAAAAATGAAGCTGCGCCTGCTGTCATATAAACAGCAACTGCGATTAATGCGTCATAAAGCCATGAAGCCAAACGGCGACGAAAACCTGCCCGAGGAAAATGTGAACTAGAAGTTAATGACATAGCCATATCAATAGAAAAATTTGCGCTAGTCTAACAAAAGGCATATAAAAGTATAAGTAAGTGAGCATAATATTTAATTTTCATCCAATTTTAGCTAGCGGATATGAGTTATTAAGTGCGAGCAAAAACAAGGTGCTTAATGATGACTTTATATGAAAACAATAGCTCATTGGAGTTAACAATCGAGGACAACCTTATCTTGATTGAAGCACAAGGCCCTTGGAATATTCAGTACCTAGCTTATTTACACAAGCAGTTGATATGGGCAGTCAAACAAGTTGATCAGCGTAATTATGGTGTATTATTAACACTTAAAGGCGAGGCTATAACTGTAGAAGAGGGCTTAGAGTATCATCTGAATTTCATTCGTAAGAGTAATACAAAAGCTGTAGCTTTAAACCTAGGTTATTGCACAACATCGCTATTAACAGAAAACTTATTTTCTAAAATATATCGAGCGGCTGGTTTTAATCATGCCTTTTTTGATAATGCATTTGACGCAAGAGTTTGGCTGGATAAACAACTGGCCTCTACTTAGATTATTGCATCATGAACAAATAAACAGCACTCAGGCGATAATAAAAGAAAAACTATTGCCAAAGGAGTTATTTTTCGTATAATGCCTGCCTCTTCAGGATGTTTACGATGTAGACATGCTAAAGAAAGTTATAGAAAAAGAATGCCAGCGTGATGAAATTGGTATACATGGGGGATTCAAAATACACTTTGTGTAAACTGTATTTGCAAGTTAAATCAATTAGTTAGCATGTTTTTGGTTATTTAAATCTTGTTGTATAGTGTTGTATAGGTTCGAATAAGTTATCTATGGCAATAAGTTAAAAATATTGTTTTAAAAAATAATTTTTAAAGTTACTTTTTAAAACCTTATTTAGGTTTTGCAAATAGTCGCTCTAAGTGGCTAGATAAGTCTCCAAAATGGCTACGTGATGGAATTGGTATACATAGGGCATTCAAAATGCCCCGCCTAACAGCATGTCGGTTCGAGTCCGACCGTAGCTACCATACTTTTTAAAAGTGTCTTAAATCAGCAATTCTGCTACTCATGTATCGTGTAATTTTACTATTTTCATATACAGGTTTTTAGTGTGGAATATTATGTTATTTGCCTGTTTGAAATTTGTGTCAGCAGTAATATTCTTTTACATTAATAATTAACCTTTGTTCGCTCATTCCTGAACTGACTTTTTTAACTATCAGTACTCATTAACTCGAACCGCCAGCGGTAAGATCAAGCA